>CAYGNZ010000315.1:0-1782 GCA_964351345.1 uncultured Bdellovibrionales bacterium
GCCGTCCACCTTTATGCATTCCTTGTATCTCATTTCCTTTTTGAATGAGTAGTCCGAGAGCATGACCACTTGGGTCAAAAAAATGGGCATTTATTCCCGCAATGCCTCCAAGACGCTTTGTCAGTGAGCGAACGTCACTTTGTTCTTGCTTGATGTCTTCGGCACGAGCCACGTGGAAGTCAAAGTGCTGAGGTGAGAATTTCAGCAAAAGCACTTCTGATTTTATTACCATAAATCCTTGGCCTAACTCGTAGCGCGCAATTTCAAAACCTTCCTCGACAGGTGACCAGTGGAAAGCCTTAGTTGCGCGTGCTTGCGCAGAGGCAGTGGTGGGGGAGGAAACCAAAATGCATAGTAGAATCATCAGCGAGCTGATGAGCCGACAATAAGCGAAGCTCATAGAGCAATCCCCAAGACGAAGGGCCGAATAAAACGCCTTTGCTTATAGCAAAGGCCTGCTGAGTGGAGAAGGAAAGCATCTAGATAAGTCGTTTAAGTGAGTAGCGCGAGAGCAGTGGAGCAGCTGATTTTTGCTCAACGAAAGCAAAAAACCTGCAACTGAGAGATAATTGCCTCTCGCTTCGATCTTACATATTTCCGGTGACTTAGCCGAACAAGAGGATGAGCTACGCTGCTAACTCGCTGTAAATACGAGTATTTTCCGCTTTGCTAATTTCCGAGTCCGAACTGCGTGAAATGCATCCAAATCAGAGAAAATAAAAAACCTCGGGTGATTTACTTAAGTTCTCCGAGGATTGGTCGATATTTGTAGTAGCTACGCATGTTTTGGCTCCTAGGGGGCAGTGCGTGGTGTAAGGGAATAGTCTACCGCAGTGAGGTACGTCCCGGAATACTTGGCTGGTAAACGAGTATTCAAGCGGTAGTAAGCAGTAAGTGGAGTAGTACGTCATGGTTGACAGCATAAAAAATAGTCAGTCACCTCTCTCTTCCAGCCCAACTCCCAAAAAAGCGAATGAAGTTACTAAGCAGAGCTCGGCAAGCGAACTCCGTGAAAGCTTCAAGACACTTAGCTCTGGAACCTCTGTATCACAGGCAGCAAATGAATCGCCTGCGGTAGTAAAGGTTCAGAAGCGAGGTGAAAACGCAAAAGGTAGTAAGCTAGTTGAGAGCCTAAATGAAGCTGTTCGTTATTCGAACGAAGCGCTTAATGTGCTTGAACAAGTTGTTGAGTCAGAAGGCAAAAACAGCGGTTCAGGACTCGTCCAAGAATTCGCGGACGATCTTGCAGAGCTTAAATCAGACATCGTCGATTTGTTAAGCGACTTGCGTCGTCGAGCAGAGACAGCTGATATCGCGAGCGAGAACATTGATGCCGCAGATGTAAGCGTTGAGGACGTGGACAGAGCGCAGAACAAGGCCTCTAACACTAGTTCTCAAATTCAGTTCAATAGCGAAGAAGCCTTAAGTGCTCACGGCGAATTGAGCTTTGAGCGCGTCGCGAAGCTTCTCGCTGAGTAACACGCAATACTGAGAGTGCTTGAAGCCATCTAAGGCTTGATGCCCGAGCTATGTCTTTTTTCCCTGTCGATTTCCTCAGACGGGCGTTTTCCCCTGTACGCTACTCATCTTGATCCTTGCGCAACTCGGAGTTACGTCGGCGCTATGCTTATGATAAGCTGAGCTGAGAATTTGGACCCAGGATGCGATTGAAACCAACGTTAGAAACCACTTCGCGGATTAACCGCATTAGGCGGGCAGAGTCCGAGATTTTTGATATCGCGATTATTGGTGGCGGCATCCACGGCGCGGCGGCGGCTCGAG
>CAYGNZ010000315.1:1882-4740 GCA_964351345.1 uncultured Bdellovibrionales bacterium
ATTTTTGATATCGCGATTATTGGTGGCGGCATCCACGGCGCGGCGGCGGCTCGAGAGGCTGTGCTGCGGGGGCACAAGGTCCTCCTGCTTGAAGCAAACGATTATAGCTTCGGGACGAGTTCGCGGTCCTCGAAGCTTCTTCACGGTGGTGTGCGCTATCTTGAGCAGCTAGAATTTGCACTGCTGTTTGAGTCGCTCCATGAGCGAGCGCGTTGCGTATGGCAGGCGCCGCATCTTGCTCAACCAATAAAAAAGATTTTCCCCATTATCCCAGGAAAAACTCGTCCCTACTGGCAAGTGCGCTTCGGCCTATGGTTCTACGACCTGCTCGCTCGATTTCTTGGTCCGGCCAATGCTAACGCTTTTCCTTGGTCGAAGCCGCTTGCTGCATCGAATCAAGCCTGGCGAACTCTGAACGATCTCGGTTTAGAATTTACCGACGCGATTCAATACTACGACGGGCAAATGGATGACATCCGACTCGTGGTGGAGAATATCGTAGACGCCAGTGAGCTTGGCGCCGTGACTCTAAATTACGCGCGTCTAAAAACCTGTAAAAGAACTCCCGGGCAGACGGCAAACTGGCTGCTCACCTGGGATGACGAGTTGAGACAAGTTCAGAAAAGGTCCCAGGCGCGATACGTTGTCAATGCAACTGGCCCCTGGGTGCCAGAAGTTCAGCAAACGGTTTTTGAGGATCACTATGCGACTTGGAAAGATTCGTGGCCTCGACCAGTCTACAGTCGCGGCAGCCATTTACTATTCAATGTGCCCTGGAAGAGCGAGGGCTTAATTCTACCGACTGAAACAAAAGGTCGAGTGTATTTTGTTCTGCCTTTCTTTGTTTCCGGTGGTGCCGCAACACTTGTGGGCACCACGGATGTTCAAGTCCCGGCAAATGAAGAAGACCCGCAAGCGACCAAAGAGGAAATAGAGGAACTTTTGGGGCTACTTCGTCGAGATCTACCCAACTCGGGACTTACTTCCGAAAGGCTCTACGGAAGTTACGGAGGGATGCGAATTCTTGCATCGAGCGAGCATGTTCAGAAAGCAGGTGCGGTGAGCAGGGTGAGCCGAGAGGAGGCCTTCCTGGAAAACGACTACTGCATCGCTCTTTTGGGTGGGAAGTATACTAGTGCCAGAATGACGGCTGAGAAACTGGTCAAAGCCGCCGAGGCCTCTTTGCGAATCAAGCCCCAAGAATCAAGCGCAGGTCTTTTCTCCCGCAGTAGACGTTTACCCGGCGCGGTGGCCTATAGTGAACGAGGAAAAGAAGAACTACTCTCAACACTCTCAGAAGGACTCGGAGCGGAGGAACGTTTAGAGATTGAGCGAGCGTTCGCAAGATTCGGCATGCGACTCTCAAACGTATTTGCTTCGGGCGCTCCAAGTAGCCGTCGCGAGATACTGCTCGCGCAGGCTGAATACGTCGCGCAGCATGAACAGGCCACAAGCATTGATG
Source organism: uncultured Bdellovibrionales bacterium (assembly GCA_964351345.1). Classification (GTDB taxonomy): domain Bacteria; phylum Bdellovibrionota_C; class UBA2361; order SZUA-149; family SZUA-149; genus SZUA-149. Next base: position 3,345 of record CAYGNZ010000315.1, read on the forward strand.
ACGTGATTCAGCGCCGTCTCGGTCTAGACCGCTTACCCAATAGCAATATTGAAGAACTGAAAAAATTATTCAGTAAGCTCAGCTATTTAGCTCAGTAGTTCGTGATTTCTTTTCATTATATGCAACACTTCATCATCTCGCTGCATAACCTTGGAAATCTGAGTATCGGATTTTACTGCCATTGGTGTCTTCTGACACGTTTCTCAGCCACCTGCTGAGGGTTCTAAAGCGTTTTCGATAATTTTGAATAAGTCCGCCCCTTTTTGCTCTGGTCGAGGTTTTTTTCGAAACGACCACACGGCGGCGTCATTGATTCGATCAACTTATGAAAAAGCAGTTTCTGTTATTCGCACTCGTTCTTGGACTTTCTGTCGCGGCACCTAGTACTAGCTCCGCCGGAATACTAATTAAGTCCTCAAAACTTCGTTCAAGTGTGCGAACGTCGCTCCCAAGAATTAGACTTGGCAGTAGTGTGAAGAAAAGCACCGCCACTGCTTCGCGCCTCAATCCTATTAGAAGTGGTAAAACATACGGCACTCCAGATTCGCTTAAGTTTATCGCGAAAGCTCAAAAGAAATACGAAAAAAAGCTGGCGAAGTGGCAAAAGAAGAAACTGAAGGCCGAACGGAAGCTTGCGAAGAAAAGAGCGAAGAAGAAAAAGAAAGAGGCAAAGCTTCGTAAGAAGCGAATGCAAGAGTTTGCGAAGAAGCAGGAGAAACTGCGCAAACAGCAGGCAAAGCAGCAAGCGAATTTAAAAGATCAGCGCGGTCAGCGCGCAGACAAGGAAAAATCAGGCGCCTCTAATGGTGGTTCAGACGACTCCTTTGGCAAGAATCGATCCTCCGGCTCAGGCAAGCCTCGTTCGTTCTGGTCGAAGTTTTGGACGGCGCTTGTAGGTCGAAGTTCAAGTTCGTAAATACGGAACCGCGGTTACTCCACGCGATTGTGGTGTATTTCGCCTCTGCTTTTATCGCCCTAAAAACAGGCTATCAGCCTGTTTTCTTAACCCGCTCTGCCCTTGACTCTTAGAGGTCAGCCTACGGCTAACCCGAGCGCCGAAAGTCTCAACCCTTGTCAGCATCTAGAATCCCTGCCAAACTCGGCCGAAGACCATCGCGCCATAACCTGCTGACTAAGCAGTGAGCGGTTATTTGTGCATTCGATTTCACGGCATTTATTTTTTCAGTATGAAGTTTCGAGATTTATACGCTCAAGCAGCTCAGAACGGGGAAGTTGTTCTTTCTCTTGAATTTTTTCCTCCTAAAACCGAGAGCGCCCTCGCGGGAACAAAATCGCTCATCGAGGATCTGAAGCAATGCTCCCCTGACTACATGACCGTGACGTACGGGGCGGGCGGGGGCACCCGCGACTTCACCAGAGAACTTGTCAGCTTCAT
>CAYGNZ010000316.1:0-4737 GCA_964351345.1 uncultured Bdellovibrionales bacterium
CCAAATGTAAGAAGGAGCTTTTGAAAATTTCTGCTCAACGAAGCTCTGTCGGACGATAAAGAGCGGGAATTCGAGAGCCTCAAAACCTACCAAAAACTACGGGAAAGTAAATTCCCTAAGCCTTTGGAGAGTTTGCTAATTATTTAGGGCATTTAGCGGTGCGAGAAACGAGCTGACGGGGGCTCGATGTTCCGAAAGTGTATTGAAACACAAAATCCGTAGGCCTATGGCATGTCTGGTTTATTTGGCAATCAGCAGCTTGACATACCGAGCAGGGCAGGGGATAACCGAGCGTGCCCGAAGTCCACTAGAAGCCCGAGAAAAATTCGTTCGTGAAAGACTTACAACTCAAAAAGAAGTGCTGCGAGAAATTTTGCCGCAAAGGGAAGGCCTGTAAGCGATGCCCTATCGTTGCACCGCTCTCGAAGTCAAAAAAGAAGAAGTTTCTGCGCGAGTATGCTGTGCTACGCGGGTAACACGAGGCGAGTTTTTTCTCACTCAGCCGCTTCGTTTTGACGCTCGGCTAATTCCTTATCAATCATCAACAAGCCATAGCCAACCCCATCAACAAGCTTGAGACGATCAAGCACATCTCTCACACTTGCCTCTTCCTCGACTTGTTCGGTGATGAACCATTGGAGAAATACATGGGTTGCATGATCGTTTTCACCAATTGCCGCACCAGAGAGCTCGTTGAGTGACTTGGTCACGCTTTGTTCGCTTTCTAGCGCTGCTTCAAACACCTCTATAATCGAGCTAAAGTCTGATTTCGCTTCGGCTAATGGGAAAAGAGTGATTTTCTCATCCTGATCAAGAAGATAACGATAAATACGCATCGCGTGCCCTCTCTCTTCCTCCGCTTGAAGAGCAAACCAGTGCGCGCAGCCGGTAAGTGCTTGGCTCTCACAATAGGCAGACATGGCGGTATACTTGTACCAGGCTTGAAATTCTTTGTTGAGTTGCTGGCGTAGCAGGTCGGAAATGGTTGAACTGATCATGCTGCGAGAATCCCCCGTAAAAAGTAAAAAATCTAGATCATGTTTATCAACCATTCCGTGGGCGAGAGCAAGGCCTGAGCTTGATTTCCTTACACTGTGGCACAGGCCTCATCATTGAAATGTGGCTGCGCTTTGGTTACCTTAAGTCCCGATCTTTTAGTCTCTGGTTAGCGTTGAACTGACTGCTCCTTCTTTCACGTGGCATTGCCCGCGGGAAAGAGGAAGTGAGAAGGAATGGTTCTTTAGGAGGTACGTGATGGATCTTCGTGATGTTGATCAGGCTTTAGAACTTATCGGCAAGCACATCGAAGTGCAGATGGGCAGGCATGAAATCGCACCCGTAAGCTACATCGTTGAACGCAGTCGATTGCGAGTTGGCGTTGGCTCTGGCGTGGAACAATTTTCATTTGTCGTGCAAACCAGTGCGAATTCTTGGCTGCGTTTCGAGGTCTGGGACTGGGATACTGAGCAAAAGGTGATTTGTGGCTCACTTGTGCTTCAAGATTTGATGCAGCAACAAGTCGCCGGTCTGCTTTGCGCGGCGGTCCGAGGTTACATGAGCAAATAAGGCGAACGCTTGCGGGCGTGCGTTATCCCTCGCGAGAAATTGATCTCACTTTCTCGCTCCCTCTTTTTGAGGCTACGAGGTAGTGGTCTTGGTGCAAGGGGCAGGGCTTGGAGAAGAATTGAAAATAGCTGCCGAAATTGGTAAACACTCCTGTTCACTACGGACTTGGCGTTTTGCTAAGAGCTGTATAATTTCAGTAACTTACCTTCGCCTCACCAAGGGCGTCGTGAAACTGACGCGAGGAGAATCATGTCAGCAGAGCTTAAAAGCGGTATGAAGCAGTCAGTTAAGCACCTTTATCTGGCGGCCAAAGCCTTAGTCGCTACAGATTCAAAGCTCAATCCCCCCGCGGGGCAGGCGGCAGTTGAGCCGCAAGTCAGTCAGATTCCTCAAGCCGGAGTCGTTGAAACAAATCTGCAATCCTATGAGGCCAAAGACTGGCGGACGTATTTCGCCTCCAAACTCCAAGGGAAAGGTCTTGAAATCGGTCCGCTTCATCGTCCAATGGTGAAGCACGATGGTATGGACATCGATTACATCGACCGCTGCACCGTTGCAGAGTTACGCGCACATTATCCAGAACTGAATGAACTTCCGCTCGTGGAACCTGACATCATCGGAGATGCAGAGACCATGGATGGCGTGGAAAGTGATTCCTATGACTTTCTAATTTCTGCCCACGTCATCGAGCATATGAAGAATCCTTTATCCTCGCTTGAGCAGTGGTGCAGAGTGGTCAAGCCAGGGGGGATGCTGTACCTAATCGTCCCTGATAAGCGAAGCACGTTTGACATTAAACGTGTTCGGACAACGCTTGCCCACATCGTGCTCGATTATAAGCGACCTTCTGTTGAGCGAGATTATGAGCATTATCTAGACTACGCGATTCACGTTCATGATAAGCATGGTCAGGATGCCGTTGTTGAAGCGGATCGCTTAATTGAAACGGATTACAGTATTCATTTCCATGTGTTTTTACCGACCGATATTCTCAATCTATTGCGTTGGTTCTCAGAGAACGTGCATCCGCTAGAAATTCTCGAAGGTCCGGTAATGTCACCCGGCTCAGATGAGTTCCATTTCATGCTCAAAGTAGGCTAGAACGCGTTCCCACCTTGTAGCGTTCAAGCGTTGGTAAGCATTTCCTCTTTTTCAGATAGGATGAGTAGTTGTACTGCCTCGGCTTGAGGAGCACGTAGGTGGGCTCTTCAGGCTGATGCTACTTGGATATTGTGAAGGTTACACCTGCGAGATCCCTCGTACGCGTCGGAATAACGAGAGACCTTTTTATTCTGGAGAACGAGCAAATGGATTCCTCAACGAGGTTTACACCGGCCCCGCGCAGCGTTCGCTCAATGGGACGTTATCTCGGACCTGGTTTGGTGACAGTGGCGGCAGTGATTGGTTCCGGAGAACTGGTTGCGACAACAAAGACTGGTGCCGAATCGGGAATATTCCTGTTGTGGCTCATTATTCTCGGTTGCGCAATTAAGGTACTGCCACAGATCGAACTGGGGAAATATTCAATCTGTACGAACCGGGGCACGATTGAAGCACTCAATCGACTGCCAGGACTACGACTTCCTCAACGCTTCGGTTACGGCGTCAACTGGGCCTTTCTTGTTTGGCTACTGACCTTTGTCCCGAGTATTTTACAACTCGGTGGCGTCGCACACGGTGTGGGGCAGTCGCTTGCCTTAATGCTGCCGATAACCGGGGACTTTGCCAGTGCTGCGGAAGGTGCAACGTATGATGATGTCATCTGGGCGACTGCATCAATTATCCTCACCGCCTTGCTGCTGGTAAACGGTAGATACTCGGTGGTGCAAGCTGCGGTGACCGTGATGGTTGGCCTTGTTACCTTGATGACGCTTCTTGCCGTGATCACCATTCAGTTTCAAGCGGATTGGCGTATCAGCGGCGCAGAATTACTCCAAGGATTAAGTTTTCAACTCCCTCCGGTAATTGAGGGCTTTGCCGAAAATCCTGTGCTCACGGCACTTGCAACGTTCGGCATCATCGGCATTGGCGCCAACGAATTGGTGGCGTATGGAATCTGGTGCATCGACGGAGATTTTGCGAAAAACGTCGGTCGCAATGACGGTTCCACGGAGTGGCTTACTCGGGCAAAATCTTGGATTCGAGTGCTTCGTTGGGATGCCGTTCTTTCGATGATCATCTACACCTTCAGCACCCTTGCGTTCTACCTTCTTGGTGCTTCAGTGCTGCATCGCCAGCGATTGAACCTTGAAGGAAGTTCGATGATTGAAACGCTCGCCGTGATGTATGCCAGTGTCTTTGGACCTTCTGCGGCAACCTTGTTTTATTTCGGCGCAGTGATGGTGCTCTACTCCACCTTGTTTGCGGCGACGGCAAGTCACGCGCGAGTGGTTACCGATGCGGTCAGGGTTTGTCAGGGCGATGCCTGGAATGAGAAAAATCATAAACGCTACGTGCAGGGATTTTGTCTGTTGATCCCGGTGCTGGCATTTCTTGCGCTGTTCTATTTCAGAAATCCGGTTACCCTGATTCTCCTTGGTGGATTGGCGCAAGCGATTCTTCTGCCGGTGCTCGCGGGGATGGCCTTGTACTATCGCTACAAGGAGTTGCCCAGAGAGTTACGCACCTCAAAACTCTGGGATGCAGCTCTCTGGCTTTCTACCGCAAGCTTTGTGGTTATCGCTCTCTGGGTGCTATACGAGAAGGGAATTCGCCACATCATGTAGCACAGGTATTGCTGGGGCACAGTCTGAGTAAGGAAACTCAGACTGTGCGTTGCATAAGGTTTTGCATCCAAGTGGCGGCTTGATACTTATTGAAGTCTGTTATTGATTGAATCGTTACCCTAGCTCCCCATGTCTGTCTCCGTTCGCGGCCTCATTCGCTTTTGCCGAAATCTGTTCCTGGGAATCATCCTTTTGGTAGTGCTGCTCTTAGCCGGAGCCTACGCGGCGTTACGAAACGAATCCTTTGTCCGAAGCTATCTCCTGCCGCCACTTGAAGAGCAGCTTGGGTTGAGTCTTGCAGCGAAACAGATTGATCTCGATCCCTTCAGTGGACTGCTCCTGCAAGGAGTTGTGATTAAGAGTGGTAAAGATGAGTTGTTAAAGCTCCATCGCGGCGAACTGCGCTATTCGCCGAGCGAACTCTTTGATGCTCCCTATGCCTTGG
>CAYGNZ010000317.1:0-4713 GCA_964351345.1 uncultured Bdellovibrionales bacterium
ATGAATCGGTTGTTGGAGATTTCAATCAAGATGGTTTTGACGACGTGGTCGCTATTTCTACTTCCTATAGCTCCGGCACATCGGGAAACAATTTTATCGCCGATCTTACACTTACCTTCGGCGGTACTGACGGCGTCTACGCTGCCGATTCAGAGCTCTCGTATACCCTCGGCGGAAACTATGCAGGAACGACTGGATCGCTTTTTCTTGGCTTAGAGGATATCGGCAACGACGGAGACCTCGATATTCATTTCTATTTTTCGGAAGGTGCAACTTCAACCTTTGGCAGCTACATCAATACCGGGGGAAGCTTTACCGTGGCAACTGGGGGGACCAGTGGAGCTGGGGCGATTACTTATGCCGATGGGAACAACCCAAGCACCGTGGATATGAATGCGGATGGTGTGAATGATACCGTGCTGGGATTCGGAACTACGCTTCGAGTTGCGATACAAGATACTGAGGTCCTAACCGAGGTAGAAACACTACAGTTGGATGAATTCTCACTTCAATCTAGAACAGAAGCCCTCGATGCTTTGTCGGTGGTACGCGACACAAGAGATCAGCTACAAACATTTCGCGGGCGAATCGGCGCCTCGCTTAGTCGTATTGGAGTTACTATTGAAGTGAACGAGGTGGCTGCAGAGAACTATACTGCAGCAGGCAGTCAAATAGTTGATGCTGACATCGCCCAAGAGTCGGCCCAATTAGTCCGACTCTCTATTCAACAACAAGCTACTGCTGCAGTGCTTGCGCAAGCGAATCAGCAACCTGGACTTGCCTTGCTTCTCCTTCAGGGAGCAGACGTCTAAAGGTTCAGCCCCTGGGCAAAAAGCCAAAATTTTCATCGGACTACGGCACTCAATGATTCATGCCTGGCGCAACAGTGCTCAGGAGAATGTGTCGGCTTGATTTCGGTGTATTCTCATGCTGAAATGCTCGATTCTTCACCTTCCTTGTTCATTACACCCAGCTATCTTTGGTCAGATTTTCAGCTTGTTGTGCTCTTTGCTCAACAGTGCACAGCAAGCTCAGTGCTTAAGGATTTGTTTGTTTTTTTACAGCCCCACCCTCATCAAGGAGGTGAACGTGGTTGAACCGGAAGATAGTGTGGACGCCGTAAAGCGTGTGATTGATGAGATCCCGCCAACGAGTATCTTTGCTCGTGCCGCCGTTACTCGTGTTCTTGAGTTGATGGATCTGCGGAAGCAGAAAATCGAGGAGGCGAATTCGAGCGAGGATACGGATTACGAACTACTCGTGACCCAACTCGATCGACGGCGCAAGCAAGTAGAGAGTTATCTCTTGCTTGCAGTGCTTGGAGTCCTTCGAGCAATCTCGTTTGTCGCCAGCAAGTTTGGTTTGGTGAAGCGTCAGAATTGGGAGCGTATTGGTCAGCTTCAGGACGAAGTTTCACAGGCGACCGAGCGCGCCCTGCGGAAAAAAGATCATGAGTTCTCGCCGCAACGAGACGAAATCGAAGCCGGCGCACTTTATGAGCAGGGTGAGACGCGCTACTCAACGATGCAGCAATGCTACGGCGCGGATAATCCTCGTATTGACGCCTATATTCGACATCACCGAGAGACTGCACTTTGGCTGGGGCAGGAGAACGCCCGGGTTGAAATCCAGGCTCGACGCTTGCGATTTCAAGCGGCACGCGATGCCGAAATGTACCGCCTGGATATTACCTCCTTCGGTGCGATGGTCTCGCTTGCGGTGCTTATCAAAGACCTTGCGGTTGCTCTCGTGCTTGCCTTGTCGATTTACTACTTTGCCGATTTGGTTCGTGCAGATACAACTGAAGAAGTGACCAAGGGAGTTCGCGTACTCTCTGCCGTAATCGCGGCAATTCTTACTTTGGCAATTACCTGGGTCATTCGGCTCTACTTCAATCTGCGCCGAATGAAAGGAATTGAGCGAGATACGAGACGTCGAATCGCAGAAGCTCGCTTGAATTACCTTCGGGCACGTTTACACAACCGCCGTCAGGCCTGGATTCAGATTTGCACGGCATACACCACGCTCACAGGTCGCGCACCACCAGCGGATGCCAATGCCGCGCAGGAGGAGCGAGAACCTGATCTCAATGAACAGATAGCGTTTGAGACGCTTGAGATTGAGAGGAACTCCGGAACACTGAACTGGAAAAAGCGTCTGCGCAGCATGGTCGATGGTGGCGCAGGACAGGGCGGTATCGAAGACCTTTTCTAGGGCGACGCCCGGCGGTTCAGACTTGGTTACCATGCACTGAGCCGCTTTTAATTTTGCGAGATGAAAAGATGGGCAGTGCTTGCTATTCAACCTAGGGTCGAGCAGCAAGAGGGAATCAATCCTCGGCACTGCCCTTTGTGGACCAAGTAATCGGCTTTTTGCGAGCGAGGTCAATGTGCCGCACTAAAGAGTATCGATCTTGGTGTTAAACAACCATTCAAGGAAGAGCTTCGCTTCGGTAAGTGTCACGCCAGACTTTTGCGTGCTCGTTGAAGTTACCGTGCGATTGGACTGCGAGAGCACTGCGCGTTTGCGAACGAAGGCGGCCGTCAGTTCGAGACCACTGAGTTCTTTATCAAGCACCTTGAACTTCTCCCCCATGAACTCGCGCAGCATATCCCAACGCCGTTTAGGCGAGACATCTTTCACCGCGCTCCACCAGTCGCGCATCACGCGGCTGAGGTAGCGCTTGTTAGGTGTGCTGAGCATACGTCGTTTGAAATCAGTCCAGCGTTGATGCACTTCGATTTCAATGCCGTATTCATCGGCCAGGAAATGTTCACCATCGAGCGCGACGGTGAGTAGGGTAGCCCGGCCTACGGGAACTTGGCGAATATAGGTCAAGGTCGCCGCCTGCTCCACGTCAAGACGAACTTCTTCGCCGGAGAGGTGTTTCAGGGTGCCATGATAGCCGCCTTTGGTCGTATTGCTACCACGAAGATACCCCGGGAACTCAGCTCGGCTGAAGTCTCGCTCCGAGAGAGCCTCGAGGATTATCTGAAGATGTTCATCGGGCACTTGATAGAGTGCATCGACATCCATCTCTTCGACATCATCAACGATGCTGTTGTGGTTGAAATGTCCGGCGATAATAGCCATTGGCTCTTCCACTCCGTTGATGGCGTAGTGGATCATGATCTTCAAACGAAGAATGGCGGCATCGCGCTTCGCTTGAACATCGGCCTCTAGAATTGGAAATCCATTGGCTCGGATCTCACTCGGTTTGGTTAAGAAATACAGCGTTGAGCCGTGAATCTCGATCATACCGTTCTGTTCAAGCTGAGCGAGTGCCGCGACAACTTGTGATTGCCGTCCCGGATCACCGCCGGCGTAGCCATCAACCCAGTGGTTCATGTAGAATTTCATCTGGGGAGATCCTACAGCCCAAGCACCGCCTTTAAGGGCGCTTGAAAGAGAAACCCAGACTTTTTCAATGAAGCTCAGGGGTGGATTAGCCGCGGCGATGAAACGCTTGAGCTGCGTGGTGTCGCGCGGCGAGTAGAGCAGGGTGCAGGTAGACGGTAGTCCATCTCGACCCGCACGACCAACTTCTTGCCAATACTCCTCCAAGGAATCGGGCAGCGCGTAGTGATAGACGTTACGAATGTCTGGCTTATCCACACCCATGCCGAATGCTTTGGTCGCAATTAGAATCGTGGTGACACCACTTAAAAATTTCTTTTCGACCTTGCTTCGCTCCTCTGCCTCCATGCTGCCGTAATACATGGCAACATTGAGTTTGCCGTAGCTCTTGAGCGCCTCGTAGAGTGCTTTTACTTCGGTCACTCGACGACAATAGACGATAGTGGCTTCTTTCTTCTTCGCGTGTTCGCGAAGCCGCGGATAGAGCCACTCATCTTTCTCGAGCGCATAGTCGAAATGAAGAATCCTCAGATCAAGATTGTCTCGTTCGATCGGGCCAACAAACTGCTCTGCATCCTCCATCCGAAGATTTCTCAGGATATCATCCCGAACTCGAATGGGCGCAGTCGCGGTAAGGGCGATCATCTGCGGTCTACCAAAGCGATCCCTTGCATCGGCAAGCTTTCGGTAGGTTGGTCGGAAGTCGTGCCCCCACATGCTAATGCAGTGAGCTTCGTCGACGGCGAAAAGACTTACCTTGATACCGTCGAGTTCTTCATACAGCGTATCAGTTGCGAGTTGCTCAGGTGAGAGATAGAGGAGTTTGGCACCTCCCTCTTTTACCCGAGCAAACATTTCGGCACGTTCCGCTCCCTCAAGTGTTGAGTTGATGTAGGCGGCGACAATGCCCCGTTTCTTCAACTTCTCAACTTGATCATGCTGAAGTGCGATGAGCGGCGAAACCACCACGGTAAGACCGTCAAGGAGCACCGCGGGAAGCTGGTAACAAAGACTTTTGCCTGCGCTCGTTTGCAAATTGGCATACACGTCTTTGCCTGCACATACGGCCCGAATGATCTCCTCCTGCATGTCGCGGAAGGAGGTATGGCCGAAGAATTCTTTAAGTCTTTCCAAAAGTTTTGCACGCGAGATTCTCATAGCTGAGATTCCTTTCTACCTTCGATAGCGGTACCTTTCAGCGCAGTGAAGATGTCGCAACGTGCGACTCAAAAAACCTTGCATTGTTGCAAGCACTGCACCGAATTCAGCCACAAAGGAGCGCGGGCCGAATTCGTTGCAGCAATTTAGTTTTCTTCCGAATGTAAGAGGAGCTTTTGAAAAATTCTGGTCAACAAA
>CAYGNZ010000318.1:0-1074 GCA_964351345.1 uncultured Bdellovibrionales bacterium
CCTTGAACGAAAAAATATATCTCGCGGAGCTTGAATAAGGCATTTTGATTTGATCATGTGCTGCGATATCAATGTCTCAATTTCACCAAGGACCAATCAATGCAATTGAAGAACCAACTTTTCGTAAGAAAAGTTATTTACGAAGACTTACTCGCCATTCTCGAACTCAATCGCCACTTATGAACGGCTTGGATTCAGAAAAGAAAAAATTGGTCTCGTTGCAAAACCGCAGTGGTTTTCTTAACCGTCGCCCTAATCAACAGCGACACCACAAGACTTACAATACTTTGCATCAGCATCGTGAGCCTTTGCTTCACACAATGCGCAACGAGGTTTCTGTTTTGCCCGCCCCACATTTGACTTGCTTAGCTCAGCGGTCACAATTCCTGTTGGTACCGCAATAATGCCGTAACCTAGCACCATCACCACTGAGGCCAAAACCTGGCCCAATACAGTCGCTGGTGCGATATCTCCGTAACCAACCGTGGTCAGCGTCACAATTGCCCAATACACGCTGATAGGAATGCTCGTAAAACCACTTTCGGGTCCTTCGATTAAGTGCATCAAGGCGCCAATAATCAACACAAGGTTCACGACCGCGATGACAAACACCGTAATTTTGTGTCGACTCGCCAGTAGCGCATCAAGCAGCACATCGCCTTCGCCAATAAAGCGAGTCATTTTAAGGATACGAAACATTCTGAGAATTCTCAGCGTTCGGATCACGATAAAATACTGAGAACCAATAAGCACTAAACTAAGATAGGTCGGTACAACTGCGAGGAGATCAACAATACCGAAAAAACTGAAGATGTAGTTTTTCGGTCTATCCGTGCAGTAAATCCGAGCGCCATATTCAAGCGTAAACAAGGCGGTGAAGAACCACTCTATGCCGCGTAACATCTCTCTGTGTTGAGCGCGAATTTGCTCCACACTCTCCAACATCACTGCCAGCACGCTGAGTACAATTGCAAGAAGTAAGACGATGTCGAAATACTTACCCAGAGCAGATTCATGCCCGAAGATAATGTCATACATCACTCGACGGTGCCCCGAAGCTGGTCGCTCTGCAAT
>CAYGNZ010000318.1:1084-4708 GCA_964351345.1 uncultured Bdellovibrionales bacterium
TGCATGAAGTCTAAATTCTATGTGAGGAATTATTCTTCTGGTACTGCGGATCGTATCTCAGAGGTGCGTTCTCGAGAAAGTAAAGTTTTCATCGCCTCAGCAACAGACACAGAACCGGAGAGAATCGCTTCTACTTGCTCCACAATCGGCACGTTTACTTTATAGCGCGCCGCAAGCTCACGCAGGTTTGCCGCAGTTTGCACCGCTTCTGCGGTTTGCCCCAGATCCTTAAGAATTTCGTCCAAAGATTCTCCCTGACCAAGGCGAAGACCGACTCTCCTGTTACGGCTTAAATCCCCAGTAGAGGTTAGCAAGAGATCACCAAGTCCCGACAGTCCCGACACGGTGTTCCTATCCCCGCCAAGCGCATGGACGAGACGTTGTATCTCAGCTATCCCACGCGTAATCAGCGCCGCTCTCGCATTATTTCCCATGCCGATACCATCGACCACTCCGGCGGCAAGGGCGATGACGTTCTTCACCGCTCCTCCAAGCTCTACCCCAATTACATCAGCTGAAGTGTAGACCCTAAAATTACCGCTGTGGAATATGTCTGCGGCTCGTTGAGTGTGTGTACTATCTTTACCAGCAATTACTACGGCGGTGGGCAGATCCTGAAGTACTTCTAAGGCAAAGCTCGGCCCTCCTAAGACGGTGATTCTTTCTGCTGAGCCCAGCTCTTCAACTAGAACTTCCTGCATAGTCTTTTGCGAGCTCGATTCTAGTCCTTTTGCGGTACTTACTACGAGACTACTAGGGTCAAGAAAGCGAGAGACTTCTTCGGCGACTGAGCGGACAGAGGAAGAGGGAACTGCGATTACGACAAGCTCACGCCCTTTGACTGCCGCATCAAGTGAGGTAGTTGTGGTGAGCGTTGCACGAAGAGGAGTATCGGGAAAATATCTTGGGTTAATCTGCTTCTCTTCGATTGAGCGAAGCACCTCTTCATCACGTCCCCAAAGTAAGACATCTGAGTCTGAACGACTCAAATGGTGCGCAAGAGCGGTGCCCCAACTTCCTGCCCCCAACACTGCTACTTTTTTCTTCATCGCTCCCTGGGGGATTGCACACTCACGATTTCGCGTTTGTGATTGAAGTATTATTCAGTAGACTTTGATGGCATTCCGCCATTCACATGCCCATTTTCCTGCGCAGAGGAATCCTCCCCACCATCTTCCTCCTCCTCACTCTCGGCAAGGCGCGCGATAGCAGCAACACTCTCTCCCTCATCAAGGCGAATTAGATTCACTCCTTGAGTATTTCTACCAATAAGAGAAACCCCGCCCGCAGGCATTCTGATTACCTTTCCAGCGGTGGTGATAATCATAATATCGTGAGAATCGCGAACCAGAGCCGTGCCCACCACGTTGCCGTTCCGCTCCGTGGTCTTGATATCAATGATACCTTTTCCACCACGTCCCTGGGTTCTGTACTCACTCACTGCGGTACGTTTTCCGAAGCCATTTTCGCATACCGTGAGTAGTGCTCGTTCTCCATCAACTCCCTGCTCTTCCTCAGCCGTGACCGCAACAAGGTTCACCACCTCATCACCTTTTTTAAGAGAAATCGCTTTTACGCCGCGCGCGGTTCGTCCCATAGGACGAACGTCGTTTTCACTAAAACGAATCGACATCCCTTGTTCCGCAGAAATAAGTATATCGCTCTCTCCGCCAGTAATACGTGCGCCGACTAACTCATCTCCCTCATCAAGGTTTGTTGCAATAATCCCGCCGCGACGGACATTTGAAAGCGCCATTAGATCCATGCGCTTGATGAAGCCTCGCTTGGTCGCGAGCACGACATATTTACCTTCTACAAATTCTCGCACTGGCAAAATCGCAGAAACTCTCTCTGCCTCATTGAGCGAAAGAAGGTTTACAATCGCACGCCCTCGAGCTGTTCTGCTTGCTTCTGGGAGTGCATAGACTTTAAGCCAGTGCATTTTCCCTGAGCTGGTGAAGACAAGGAGGTAGGAGTGGGTGGAGGCGATAAAGAGTTCTGAGACAAAATCCTCATCATCCTCAGCAAGCTTCTTCGTTCCCATTACGCCTTTTCCACCACGACGCTGCGCTCGGTAGACCGAGGGTGAGCAGCGCTTGGCGTACCCGCGATGGCTGATGGAAACCACCATATCTTCCTCAGCGATAAGATCCTCTAAATCAATTTCCTCATCGCTCTCTTCGATATCGGTTCGACGTTCATCACCAAACTTCTCGCGAATTTCGATTAGCTCTTCTGAAACAACCCTATCAACCTCTACGCGGCTGCTTAGAATTTTTGTCAGCGCTTCAATGTGGCTAAGGACTTGCTGATACTCTTCCTCTAAGGCTTTACGCTCTAATCCTGTGAGCCGCTTCAGCGGCATATCAAGGATGTTCTGCGCTTGGACCTCGCTAAGACTAAATCGGCTCATTAACTCTACACGAGCATCAGCAGCAGAATCGGAGGCCTTAATAACTTCAATCACGGCATCGATATTATCGAGCGCAATTCGGTATCCTTCTAAAATGTGGAGACGCGCTTTCGCTTTTGCTAAATCAAAACGGGTGCGTCGAGTAACCACGGTGCGGCGGTGTGAAACAAACTCTTCGAGTGTATCTTTAAGACCGAGCACTCGTGGCACACCGTCAACGATGGAGAGCATGTTCACACCAAACGAACGCTGGAGAGGAGTGAGTTTGTAGAGCTGATTAATTACGACCTCACTCACCGCATCCCGTTTCAGCTCGATAACAACGCGCATTCCCGTTCTATCGGACTCATCTCGTAATCGTGCGATACCAGTAATACGCTTTTCGTTCACCAGTTCCGCGATTTTCTCAACGAGCTTCGCCTTATTCACCTGGTAAGGAATTTCATCGACTACGATGGCTTCGACTTCTCGCTTACCGGTGTTGAGATTTTCCGTGTGAAGTTTTGCTCGAATTTTTACCGAACCACGGCCCGTGGTGTAGACTTGTTTCAGTATCGCGCCACCGTAAATCGTTCCCCCCGTTGGGAAGTCTGGTCCCGTCACGTGCTTCATCAGATCATCAACTGTTGCCTCAGGTGATTCGATCAGATGCAAGGTCGCACTAATGACCTCGGTAAGGTTGTGCGGTGGAATTTTTGATGCCATACCGACGGCAATTCCCTCCGCTCCGTTCACAAGCAGTCCCGGTATACGGGAGGGAAGCACATCTGGCTCCTCGCTCGATTCATCGAAATTCGGCGAAAAGTCTACAGTATCTTTTTCGATATCAGCCAGATACGACTCCGCAATCTGGCGCATTTTACACTCTGTGTAACGATAGGCGGCTGCGGGATCTCCATCAATTGATCCGAAGTTTCCTTGTCCATCGATAAGCGGATAGCGAAGACTCCAACCCTGCGCCATACGAACTAGCGCGTCATAGACCGCAGAATCTCCGTGTGGGTGAAGGCGCTTGAGCACTTCCCCAACCACACCAGCACATTTCGAGTAACCACGATTTGAAAGCAAACCCTCGCCCAACATCGCGTAGAGTATTCGGCGATGAACCGGCTTTAAACCATCCCGCACATCAGGTATCGCACGTCCAATGATTACACTCATCGCGTAATCAAGATACGACCCTCGCATCTCATCTTCGATATTTACAGGAA
>CAYGNZ010000319.1:0-4702 GCA_964351345.1 uncultured Bdellovibrionales bacterium
TTAGCTATTAGTGAAAGAGTTGAGACACGAAAAGGGCCCAACGGCGGGGTTCGTCGAAGGAAGATGCAAAAAACGCTCTATGAAATTTGTGCGGCGTTATCTGATCCAATTATTGTCGAAAAGTGTCTTCTCTCTAACTTCCAATGTAGTGACAAACATCCTTGTCCCTTCCATGATGCTTGGTCAGTGGAACGAACCCGAATTATTTCTTATTTAAAGAAAAGTAAAATCCGAAAACGTCGTTAAAGCTGTCAGAGAACTATTTTCTTGGCGATGCTGAGATGTGCAAGGTTTAACATCGCTGACATGATTTTGTATTGCTTATCTGCCGCTGGCTCGAAGATAGGTAGTTAGAACAATGGATGGGAGTTGTTTTGGATCTCCAACAAGATGATATCCACTCGGTGAGAACATTCTCGGGAAGCTGCTCCTCGCACTTGGATCAACCGTAAAGGCGTGAACATAAATGCCCTCAGCTTTCGCTTCTGCCACCGCTTGTTTCACGTCACGAATCCCATACATGCCTTCGTAGCGATCGTAGTCGCAGGGCTTGCCGTCTGTTACTAGTAGTATGAGTTTACGTTCTGCGTTGAGCGCAGAAAATGCTCGAATGCTGTGTCGTAGAGCTGGACCGATCCGAGTATAGCCTCGCGGTTCGATCGCACCTATTTTAGGAGCAGCTTTTGACCAAGGTTCCTCGAAGGTCTTAACCAATTGGTAGTAACACTCGTGTCGAGTGTTAGACGAAAAACAAGCGGTTGAAAAAACGTTTGCATACTGATCTAACGTTGTGCCGACGCAGTACACAAGATCGCGAATTATTTCGAGGATATGTTCGCCGTCCAGCCAGCCATCGATTGAATAGCTCGTATCGAAAAGGAGACAAGTTGCGACAGTAAAATCGGTTCTACGTCGTTGGACAAACATCCGCTCATCAATTCTACTTTCATTAGAGCGCAGAGAGACTTCGTTATCAATCACGACATCAATATCAAACTCTCCGCCTCTGAGCTGCTGTCGCTTTCGAGTATTCTTTGAAGCGGCCGCGCGAAACGCCCGACTGAGTTCCGCGACAGACTGCTGATTACGGATACGCGCCTCAGAAAGCCAGGAGTGGTTCTGCTCTCTCACTGAAAACTCTCGAACCCAAGCCCAGTCGGGGCGATACTGTTTTCGTTTGTAGTCCCACTCAGGATAGGGTTGTCCCGGCCCCTTGTGGCCACCGTTTACATCCGAGGCTACGGGTTCAAGGTAAACGTCGGCCTTATAGAGAGTATTACTTCGATCCTGTGTCCGAACCAAATGACTTAAATCAAGTGCTTGAAGAGCCTCCTGGTGCTCTTCAAGTTCATCCTCGTAGTCATGCTTACGATTAATCCCGTTGAACTCTTCGAGTGTTTCGACCTTCTCGAAAGTATGTATGGGAATTTCTTGCTCAGCTCCCTTAGATAACTCGACAAGTTCCACCGTGGGTTGGCCCTTCCCCTCGCTCTCCGTTGCTATTTCCGTTCTCTCGATGTCTTCATCTAGCTTGTGAAAACCGTCCGAGCTGGGGGTGCGACCGCCACTCTGGGTAGCTGGAATTGAACCGATAAATTCCCAAAATTGTTCGCGGTCTTCGAGCGAATCTTGGGCTTGTTCAATCCACTGCAAAAGCTTCTCGGGAATAGCGAGGCGAGATCGAGGATGGGCGAGAATTTTCGTGCCATAGAGCGGCCCGGGTATTTGCTCCCCTATCACAATCGAGGCAAGTAAGGTTTTTACAAGATAGAGGTTCCTATTTTCTTGCGGACTAGCGGCCAGTGAGAGAGCTGCAGGTAGGCAAATTTGACGAGCTTGCACCAAAAGAGCTTCTTCGGTGACAAAGATATCACTCGCACATGCCGAAAACATTCGACCCAGAACATTCAATTCGCCTTTGCAGGACTTCAGCGAAAACTCGCGTTCACGTTCCAGTCTACGTTGTGGGTCGAAGAATAGGTAGTTGAACGACTTTTTTAGGCCGAGAAAAACATTCTCCTCCCAGTCTAGAAAATCACTGAGCGCCATGGTCGAGAGCCTAGAGAATTAGTTCAATAGCGTGGTTAATAGCCGCGATAGTATCTTCTTCGTCAGTAACAGAATGGGCGATTGCAGTTCTGCAAGATAGTCTTGGGGGAAGGCCGCTTGCGATTAACTTTGCCGCTGATACCAGTAGCCTGGTCGAGGCAGGCTCGAGCATTGAGAGCTCGTTTAAATTTCGCAGCTTAGAAGCGAGAGTAACGAGCTTTTGAGCCATGCTCTCAGGAATCGCTGATTCCTTCACAAGTATTGCGACTTCCATCTCTGGTAGGGGGTAATTAAAGGCAATGCTTACAAACCGTTGTTGGGTTGAAACTTTAAGCTCTTTTAGACTGTTGTTAAATTGAGGATTATAGCTAGCAACGAGCATGAACTCATCAGGTGCGCTGATTGTTTCCAATACGCGGTCTAGAAAGAGTGTGCGACGATGATCAGTTAGCGAATGAATCACTACAATCGCATCAGAACGAGCTTCTGCTATTTCATCGAGATACAGGATTGCTCCGTGCTTCACCGCATGAGTGAGGGGACCGTCGTGCCAGACTGTTTCACCTCCTTCAAGCAAATGACGACCGAGAAGATCGGTAGAGGAGGTGTCTTCATTGCAGCACACACTGACGAGAGGTCGGTCAAGTTTCTCCGCCATCGCTTCAACAAAGCGGGTTTTGCCGCAACCAGTCGGTCCCTTCAGCATCAATGGAAGTCGCTGCTGGAAGCAGTGCTGAAAAACTTCAATCTCTTTGTCTTGTGGTAGGTAGAATGTCGTCATCGTCGAGTGTGTTGTTCTTACCTTGGCTTACGGTATCAATGTCGCGGTGTATATCGTATTTCCTATGCTCTCGGGATTCCTAATGCGAGTGTGGGGTGAGATAGCGAGAGCCGGAATATCTCGGGCGCAGTTCTACTCTCGCCTTGGTCCAGGTCTATCTATTCCAATACAAGCGCTTCATCTGAGGGGCGGCCGTGAGCAAAGAAGTTATAAATATATGCGACAATACCACTCGCAAACATTGTGGCGGCACAGAGCACCCCAATGAAGTGCATTTCAATTTCCTTCTGCACCGCAAGAAAGTCCATACCCATACGACGCTCGAGAACCACCTGCGTAACTCCTGCGACCGCGAGGGCAGCGGTCATACCCACCATGCCGATGTTACTCGCCCAGAATGCATACATCGCGGAATTCTTAGACCACAATTTACGCCCGGTCATCTCAGGCATTGAGTAGCTAATTAGCGCGAGAACTACCATGGCGTACGCGCCCCAAAAAGCGAGGTGACCATGCATCGCGGTGATTAGGGTTCCGTGCGTCCAAAGATTTACCTGAGGCAGAGTGTGCGCCATCCCGAGAAATCCAGCACCGACAAACGACATTATGGCACACCCCATAGTCCAGTAGATTGCCATTTTGTTTGGATGATTTCTGCCACCTTTGCGCATCATTGTTACGGCATATATTGTCATTCCGAGAAACGCGAGAGGTTCAAGGAGGGAAAATATTCCGCCAATCATCAACCAGTATTTCGGGGCGCCGATATAGTAGTAATGATGTCCTGTTCCCAGAATTCCAGAGAGAAAAGTTAGGCCGACAATGATGTAGAGCCATTTTTCAATAACCTCTCGATCAACTCCGGTCAGTTTAATCAGTAGAAAGCCTAGTATTCCACCCATAATTAGCTCCCAGACACCTTCCACCCAGAGATGAACTACCCACCAACGGTAGAAGGAATCTATCGTCTGATTATCGAAATCAATCATTCCAGGAAGGTAGAGCAGGGCCGCGGCGAACAGTCCGAAGTACAGTACTAAGGAGGTAGTGGTATATTGTCGCCCCTTCCCAATGGTTACGCCGATATTAGCAAGGAAGAGCAAGACATTGATTACGACGAGGTAGTCCAGTTCCCGTGGGATCTCAAGGAACTTACGCCCCTCCCACCAGTTAAAATGAAAGCCAACTACGGCAGCTACGCCGACGAGCAGCAACGAAATTAATTGTACGTACGCCAGCGGCACCGATGCCAGCTCACGGTCACTCTCCTCTGGAATGATGTAATACGCAGCACCCATGAAGCCTGTAAGTAACCAGACAACGAGAACATTGGTGTGCACGGCTCTTGCCGTATTAAAGGGGATTATTTCATGAAGTCCGTCAAATCCAATGCGGGCAAAACCCATGATGAATCCGTAGACGATCTGCAGGACGAGGAGTGCCATACATGATGTGAAGAACCAATACGCGACTTTCTGTGATTTGTATTTCATTGAGGTTATTTTTCCAAGCTCATTAAATAGTCTACAATTTGCGAGGTGATTTCGTCTGATAATCCGAGGTTCGGCATTGCGGTTCCAGGTTTAAATTCCTGCGGATTCTTCAGCCATTTGTATAGTTCTTCTCTAGAATATCGCTGATGTACTGAATCCAACGCGGGACCCACAACGCCACCGACTCCAGCAATCGAGTGACAGGCGGAACAAACTGTTTTCAAAATTTCCGGCTGAGCAATCAAGTCAGCAGAGTGTGTCACTGAGGTAGAGCTTTGACTGAGTGTTGTTGAATTCGCGACAGTGGCAGCCGTGGCCAGCGGAGGATCTGCCGGGAAGCCATTCAGATCCACCTGGCCTGCCCATTCAAAGAAGTCAA
>CAYGNZ010000320.1:0-575 GCA_964351345.1 uncultured Bdellovibrionales bacterium
CCGGCATTCTTGAGCTTCAGTCTCGGCACTCCGGTGCAGAACATCAGGGAGCAAGTTGTCTACCTCCGGACGTCCCTCAGGCTGAAATACTTGCTAAAACAGCATCCTCTGAATCCGTTCTCCTTGAAAATAATAGAACCATGCATTGGTACGTGCCTCCAGGGCGGCACATCTACCGAAGCGACATCACACCGATGCTCAATCTACCCTATGACACGACCGCACACTACGTAACAGGCCACCTCCACCCTTACGGCGAAAAGCTCGAGTTGCGAGATGTCACGGCAGATAAAATACTGTTTACCATCGCTTCTCGCGATTTTGACGATCGAAAAATCGTCGCCAAAATGGACGAAATCTCCCACCCCGCGGGAGTGCCACTGCACAAAGATCATACGTATGAACTTATTGCCACCTACAACAATTCCACCGATGCGGAAGTCGACGCGATGGGAATGATTTACGTCTATTTGCGGAACACCGCACTTGAGCAGTATCTCAAAGAGAGGCAGAACGACGTCTAGAAAAATCTATTCACGCTCGGAACGGAGAATTATTTCATCTCTTAGATACTA
>CAYGNZ010000320.1:585-4673 GCA_964351345.1 uncultured Bdellovibrionales bacterium
GCGATAGCTTATGAAAAAAGCAAAAGTCATAAGGATCTATAAAACGTTTCTCGTAGTTCGAAGGTAATTCTGTTAGCCGACACGTCAAAAGAGCGTAACCAACATTGTCTCTCGAAACCCCATATACTCTTGTTCACCTCGGAGACCTGGACCGTTCTGGGGAAAGCATTTATCGCCTGCGTTTTCCCTGCAGAACCCTCAGCGGGCAGGCTCCTCAGTGGCGAGTGCTCATCGTCGAATCCGGCGCGGCCCAACGAAATGATTTTATAGAGGCTGCCGATCTACTCATCGTTGTGCAATCAGACGATGTGGATCTGCTGCCATTAATTGCTCAGCGACGAAAACAAGGGAAAAAAACTCTCGTCGAATACAATGACAACTTCTACGCGCCTCCTTCGGCAAACCATTTATACCGCAAATGGAGTGCACCGCTTGTACAACAAACCTACGAGCTCTTCATGGAGGAAAGTGATGGAGTTATTGTCACTTGTGACGGTATGGCCGAATTGCTTCGAGCGAAAACTTCAAAACCCGTTTATGTGATTGAAAATCATCTTCTCGAAGCTCCTTCACTAGAATCCTCTCTTTCATACAAGCCGACAGACGAGATTCGTCTCGCGTGGGCAGGCTCTTCCGGACATTTGGCTGATCTACTAATGGCCGCGCCGACGATAAAGCAACTTTTATCGGAGCTCCCGCAACTTCGATTTCATTTCATGGGCAACTTACAGATTCCCCAAGTCCTGCAGCTACCCGTTGAACAATGTCGTTTCTTTGATTGGCAGGATGTGGAAAAGTATTACCAGTTTTGGGAAAGCGTTCACATCGGTCTCGCACCTTTAATCGACACCCCCTACAATGCTTGTAGAAGCGATATCAAAGCGGTGGAAATGTGCTCGCGCGGAGTACTTCCCTTGCTCTCGAATGGAAAACAATATCATCACTTCTTTAAAGCCACCGGAACCAAACCTTTTAACTCTCTAAACGAACTACGCGACAGGGTCCACGCATTTGTCGCAAATCCAGCGAAATTTAGCTCCCAACTCTCTCACTGCTATACGTATGCCACGGAGAACCGAATTGCGGCTCAAAGGAAAGAACGCCTCGAACTTTACATGCAGCACCTTCCGACGACTCCAAGTAGGTTCTCATGGCCGCATCCCCCCGGCTATAGCGAAAGTAAAAGTACCAAGCGATGCCAAGGCATCGGACGAGAGGCATACGCTAAGGCTGAAAAGCTCGTTGTCGCAGGCGAAGTTTCGCAAGCGAAAGGCGTGCTCGAAGCCGCTATCAAGCAAACCCCCTTTGATGCTCACTTACAACTCGGTCTTTTACAGTTTTTCTACGCAGACGGGAGTGAGGATTCGCTTCGAAAAGTAAATGAAGTCCAGACGAAGTTCCCAAAAGACATTCGCTTTAAAATC
This sequence comes from uncultured Bdellovibrionales bacterium, assembly GCA_964351345.1. GTDB lineage: Bacteria > Bdellovibrionota_C > UBA2361 > SZUA-149 > SZUA-149 > SZUA-149. Next base: position 2,010 of record CAYGNZ010000320.1, read on the forward strand.
TTTCAGGCCGTCACGGTTAAAGATTCGCAGCTTTGTATCAAAAGCTGGACGGATATTCTCGATTATTTGAGCCATCAAAGCGAATACACGAAATCGTACTTTCAAGACTACACGCTCGATAGGTTCATACCACAGTTGCGAGTTTGCGCCGAACTTGCTCCCTTGGAAAAGGCTATCTTGAGTCTCTACCCCAACGCACTAGAACTCAAACTCGCATTTGCCGAATTTCATGTAGCTAACGAGAACTTCACTGAGGCTGCGGCACATTTCAATGAGATCCTTGCAGGCGCTCGCCTGCTGGATCAGAATAAAAAATTCCTTGAGAAGAACCAAATCGAGTATTTACAGGTTCGTTGCGAGAGCCTTAACGCGCTCGTGGAGAGAACTAAGTAGCATTCAGCAGTTGTAGTGCGAGAGCTGGTGATTGGTTTGCCTGCGCAAGAACGGCTGCTCCCGCTTGTACGAGAATATTGTTACGAGTGAGGGCTGCTGCTTCGCTCGCCACATCCGCGTCGGTAATCTTTGAGCTCGCGGACAACACATTTTCCCTAACGCTAGAGAGAACATTGGAAGCAACTGCAAGTCGACTCTGCGAACTCCCTATCGCCGCTCGCTCTCTCTGGATACGGTCCAAATTTTCACTGATGACCGAAAGTGCTGCAAGTGCTCCTTCTCTCGTATCAAGCTCCAAAGGACTTATCGCGGTTGAGGTGTTCGTTTTCTGAAGGTGAGCGGTGAAGCCAGATCTATCTGAGGCCACGACATCGAGAACCCCGTCGCCGTTCAAGTCGGCCACGCCACCAATTCTGGTTGCACCACTGCCGTAGGAAACTGCCGTTGAAAAGCTACCATCCCCACTTCCAAGCTGGATCTGAAAATCAGCTCCCGTGCGACCTGAAACAATATCCTGATAGCCATCCCCGTTAAAGTCTGCTGCCTGCACCGAGCCTATACCCGTTGTAATTGGAAGAACAAAATTCGTTGAACTGACACCTCCAGTTCCGTCGCCGAAACGGATTACCAAAGAGGGCGAGGTCCCGGAGGCAATGATATCTAGATTCCCATCACCATTAAAATCGGCCACCGCAGGATCAACTGTAGTACCGCTGGTATACGCAGCACTTGCATCAAACGTTCCATCACCGTTTCCTAGCCGCACCTCTAGCGCGCCGCTCGTGCCCGAAGTGCCTCTTCGAATTACATCTAAATTTCCATCATTATTAAAATCATTGAGAGAGATAAATCCGATGTTTGTGAGAGAACCTCCAATGGGGGAACTGCCTGAAATGCCCGTGCTACCGTTTCCTAAGTACGCTCGTCCGTCTATCACCACATCCTGATTTCCATCGTTGTTGATGTCACCCGTAGTAATCGCTGTGGGAGTAGAGACCCCAGTCAAGAGGCTCGATCCCCCAAAGTTCCCATCGCCCTGGCCTAATCGAAGTGAAAGATAGTGCTGTGTCCCTAGGGTGGTGTGCGAAACGATATCGGTATTACCGTCGTTGTTAAAATCCACCAAAGCGTACGGGCTATCGTAGGCTCCTAGGCCAATCGAACCGCCGAAGGTTCCATCGCCTTGACTGAGCCGCACGCTGAGGTTCCCTGCCGTGCCCGCATTCCCATGCACGACATCAGCAAATCCATCGCCATTGAGGTCCGCAAGCCGAACTTCATCGGTTGAGGAAGCGATAGAAGCTCCTTCCTCAAAGGTTCCGTCACCTACCGCTCGGGCTAACTGCGTCCCAACGGCAATAGAGACTCCTCCGGAATCTCCGTAACCCGCCTGAGCAACAATAGACTCTGCAGTTCCGTCGAGAAGTTGCACCCCGTTGAAATCCGTGGTTGCAGCGATTCTATTATATTCTTCGACGAGAGCGTTGGCTTCTTCATTGAGCGCACTGCGCTGCTCAAAGGAGAGTGTGCCGTTGGCAGCCTGCTCGGCGAGCTCGTAGTGGCGAACCAGAATGTTGGACATTTCCGTTAGGGCGCCATCGGCAATATTAAGCAAACTTACAGCGTCATTGAGATTGCGTATTCCTTGATTGAAAACACGAGCATCGGTTTTTAAAGAAGCAGATATCGCGAGACCCGATGCGTCATCTTTTGCGCGATTGAGTCGTAGACCTGAAGAGAGTCGTTCAAAGGAGTTCCGAAGCTCCTCTGTCGATCGTCCGAGACGACGCTGCGCATTGAGCGACGCTACGTTCGAATTTAAAGAAATACTACTCATAAACTGCCTACTTCCTTGCAGGGAATCGCTATCCAAAAGGAGTGCGACTTTGCGGCCTCTTCCTGGGGCCAAATTACTACTCGTCGATTCATAAGTCGGCAGAATAACTAAGCAGCTTTATACCGAACGCCCATTCTACAGAGGTGGCAAGTCTTTTTTCAGATCGGAAATACTCGTTCTAGTACAGAAGTCCTAAGTTTTTGTCGACTTTCTATCCGCAGGATAGCTTCTCCAGTGAGAGGGGCTATGTTGGTGATAAGGCAACGGAATTGCCTTCGATATGTCTACAAGGAGTAGTAGAAGTACGTGAGCAGTATCACGATAAATTCAAATATTGCGTCGCTTAATGCTCAGCGCCGACTGGGTTCATCTACGCGTGCACTTCAGGACACCTTTACCCGTCTCTCCTCTGGTCTACGAATCAACAAGGCATC
>CAYGNZ010000321.1:0-3157 GCA_964351345.1 uncultured Bdellovibrionales bacterium
AGACTACGCGATTTACTCAATTGACGTCGACGGCAACGTTTTAACATGGAACGGCGGAGCCGAACGAATGAAAGGCTATACCTTTGATGAGGTTGTGGGTAAGCCATTTTCTATGTTCTGGTCTCCTCAACTCCGTGACAACAAATCTCTCTCGGAGTGTCTCTCGATTGCGAAAAAGCACGGGTCTCACGAATCAGAAGAACGACACGTTCGCAAAGACGGCTCTACATTCTGGGCAAACGCGACGCTTACCCCAATCTGGACGCAGGATAAGACTTTGGTTGGCTATTCAGCAGTGATTCACGACATTACCGTTCGAAAAGAATCCGATGAGCGACTGGCCGAAGAGCGCCGAAAGTTACAGCAGGCCTTAGATGAAGTTAATTTTTACCGTGAAGCAATGGATCAGCATGCCATCGTCGCGATGACAGACCACCGCGGTCGGATTACCCACGTCAACGAACTATTCACTGAAATAAATGGCTTCGCTGAAGAGGAAATAATTGGCCGCACTCATTCGGCGATAAATTCTGGAACCCATTCGCGCGAATTTTTCGAGGAGATGTGGAAAACCATATCGAGTGGAAAGACATGGAAAGGCGAACTTTGTAATCGGAATAAAGACGGTGAGAAATATTGGGTAAATACCACAATTGTTCCCCAATGTGATGAAAAAGGAGTTCCGTATAACTACCTCGCATTACGCACCGACGTTACGCCGTTTAAAAAGCTGGTAGAGGAGCTTTCGGCGGCACGTGTCAAAGTAGAGATGGCAATGGACTCTCGCAGTCGTTTTCTTGCCAACATGAGCCACGAGATACGAACACCTCTCAGTAGCATCATTGGATATTCTGAGTCATTGCTTCAAGATGAATTGAGCGAAGAGACTGCAAACGAATGCCTCCGAACGATCATGAACAACGGGGAGCATTTACTTGGGGTTATCAATGATATCCTAGATTTTTCAAAGATTGAGGCGGGCAAACTCTCAATGGAGATGCTCCCGCTCAGTCTGGATGAGTTAATTAGCGATGTGATGAATGTGATGAGATACAAGGCGCTCGAAAAGGGGCTTACTCTGAACTTCCATCGATCCACCGCACTTCCTGCTTGGATAGAGTCTGATCGCATGCGACTCAAGCAGATACTGATCAACCTGCTTGGTAATGCGGTGAAATTCACCTCACTGGGCGGTGTTCAGTTAGAGGTAAGTCAAGATGAGTTTACCGATCAGCTTGTCTTCTCTGTCGTTGATAGCGGGCTAGGAATGACCGAGGACCAAATTGCCTCACTCTTCACCGCGTTTAAACAGGGCGACGCTTCCACGACTCGTTCTTTTGGTGGCACGGGCTTGGGCCTCGTAATTTCCAAAGAACTCGCGGTGAAGCTCGGTGGAGATATTTCAGTCGAAAGCACACTTGGGAAAGGCTCTCGTTTTACCCTGCGAGTGACTGCGCCAGAAGTTGAAGCGCCGGTGCAGGCGCCCTCAGATCTCGCCCTCCAAGCTACGGCCGAAGCTGATAAGGCCAATTGGATCGCAAATCTCCGTGGTCGCATCCTTATTGCCGAGGATGGAGAGGACAATAAGAGACTTTTGGAATTACTGCTGGCTAAAACGCAGATCGACTACACCTTTGTACAGAACGGCAAACTCGCAGTGCAGCGCGCAATGGCGGAGCCTTTTGACCTAATACTCATGGACGCTCAAATGCCAATTATGGACGGATATACCGCGACCAAACTACTACGCGAGAACTCGGTCGAGGTGCCGATTATGGCACTGACTGCGAACGCTCTTAAATCAGATATTGATCACGCATACAGCATGGGTGCTACAGATTTTCTGGGCAAGCCATTCCGTCGAGATGAGCTGTTTTCCAAGATTGCTCAGTATATTAGTAACGAAGCGATAAATGCTCCAACAGATCAAACCGGCCTATCGGAATTCACCGCATTCATGCTCGATGATTCTCCTGAGTTAGTAGAACTAGTCCGCTCAATTATTCGGAAAATGCCCGAACGATTCGCAACGCTGGAGCAATCGTTTGAAAATAACGATCGCGAAGAGACTATTCGACTCGTGCACAACATTCGTGGAGCGTCCGCAAATATCGGCTTTAATCAGATAGCTGATGCAGCGTTTGTGATTGAAGAAAGACTAAAGCGTGGTGAAATCGACCACATGGAACAGCCGATGGAAGAGCTAAAGCGACAAATTGAAGAAAGCCTCAAACTAGACTCGGAACTCTCTAAATACACGACACAATAGAGCCTTCGCCGCTATTCTGCGAAATCGGCATCTCGAAGACTGACAGTCTCAGTGATTCGCCAACGCAGAATTTCCGACCGAGTCGACGTCTGACTCTTTATCAGCTATCGTTTAGTCAAACTTCGCTCATTTCTTCGACCCATTTCTGTAGAGAAGCAAAGTCAGTGAGCTAGCAAAGAGCCCTCTCCTCTTTGTCAGCTTGCTGAGACCCCAGTAGTAGAAGGTTTCCTATAGGTTTACTCTCGATGATCACGCTTCCCCGAAGTTGAGGAGTCTTTTGATCAATGGTCCGCTCAATTCCGAAGCTGTTTACAGTGATTGTTCCCGTTTTTAACGAACAAGACCGCGTGATCGAAGCTCTTGAGCGTATCGCTGCGATCCGTGAGCCCTTGCTTGATACGCACGGCATGGAACTTGAGCTTGTTGTCGTTAACGACGGCTCGACCGACGATACTGCGCGCCTGCTTGAGTCTTTTGACGGAATCTCGCTCTTCCATCATCCGCAAAATCAAGGCAAAGGTGCTGCGGTGCGCACGGGTATCTCGCGTGCGCAAGGAGAAGTGATTGCGATTCAAGACGCCGACCACGAGTACGATCCCTTCAGTTTCATCGCGTTACTCACGCCAATTCTTGATGATACGGCAGATGTGGTCTACGGCTCTCGCTATCATGGCCGTTCTCGTATCCTCACTCATGATCGTTGGGTGCATCAGGGACTCAATGCCTTAGTCTTTCTCTTTATCCATAAGTGGATATCAGACGTTGAGACTTGCCAGAAATTGTTTCGTCCTCAACAGCTTCGTGGCGTAAAGCTACGTTCTCGGAGTTTTACGATTGAAGTGGAGCTTACGATAAAGCTTATCCGCAATGGAGCCAGGCTCCTAGAGA
>CAYGNZ010000321.1:3167-4657 GCA_964351345.1 uncultured Bdellovibrionales bacterium
TCTTTGCGACTCGGCCAAGATCTATCGGATGCCAATCCCCTACTCTCGCCGTTCACTGAGAGAGGGAAAGAAAATACGGGCCAGGGACTTGCTCAAAGCGATCGCAGCAATTGTGATGTATGGCGCTCGCCTCGATTACCTGCACTGTGCCCAACGGAACTGAACTCGTGGCCGAGCAGTCGTTATAAGGTCAATAAGCCAAAGCCCTACAATCTACTCTTGTGTAGGGCTTTGGCTGCTGGGGTCTCAGTGCTTTTGTTCTCCGCACTCTATCTTCATTAGTTTGGGAGTGCTTGCTTTTTATCCCCTCCGGCGACAAGCCGACGCTCGGTTAACCTATTGTAATTACTAACATTACAAGACCTACTCAAATTCAAGCCAAATTTAACCGATACTAATCTCGGGGAGCTGTTTAGACTCGCCTGGAATAATGGAATTCCGAAGAGGTAACACGGAAGGTTGTAGCTTATGCCAATAACTATTGGCAGCAATATTGCGTCGCTCAATGCACAGCGCCGCTTTAATCAGAATAGTAGCGAACTTAGCCAAGTATTTGAGCGGCTAAGTAGTGGCCAACGCATTAATCGCGCCTCCGATGACGCTGCAGGTCTTGCTATCTCCTCTGGCCTTGATTTAGACAAGCAGGTATTCCAGCAAGGTATACGAAACGTCAACGACACTCTTTCACTGCTCAGTATCGCAGACGCTGCCTTAAATGAAATCTCCTCTGTAGTAATCCGCATTCGAGAACTAGCTCAGCAATCAAGCAATGGTTCGCTCAGCTACGCTCAAAGAAGTGCGATAGACGAAGAAGCGCAGGCACTTTCTGAGGAGTTTACCAGAATAGCACGCACGACTGAGTTTAATGGAGAAACAATATTCTCCGGCGAGTTTGGCGAGTTGCGGGCGCAAGCGGGATATGGCGAACTGGGAGGAATCGTTTCATCCCTTGGTGGAGCAGTGGGTGATGGAACATTACAAGCTGCAACCTCATTTGCTTCTGCCACACCCAATCCTCAGGGTATTGATGCCGGTGATTTCAACGGAGACGGCTACACTGACCTTATCTTCGGTACGTATGGAAATAAGGAATTGGGGATCTTATTGGGTAATGGAGACGGTTCATTTTCCTCTGCGTTAACCTTTACTTCTGGTTTCACTTCAAGGGACTTCGTCTTAGGTGATTTTAATGGCGATGGGAAGCTCGACATTGTCGCTGCGAACTATTCTGCGGCAGGCTCAAACGCGGGCGTGTTCCTTGGAAACGGAGATGGAACATTCCAAGCGGCTATTTCAATTACTACAGGTGCTCGAACCTCTGGAGTCACCGTGGGTGACGTCACTGGTGACGGAATACTAGATATAGCCATTACCAATTACGCCGCATACACGGTCTCCATACTGGAGGGGAACGGGGACGGGACCTTCCAAGCGGGCGTCTCTTACTCGAGCATCGCTCCCCCGAATACCGTATTACTCGCCGATGTGAA
>CAYGNZ010000322.1:0-251 GCA_964351345.1 uncultured Bdellovibrionales bacterium
CTGGCACTCGGTATTCCCAGGGAACCGGATCGAGTTCGATGAGGCGAATCACGTCCTCGACTAGTTGTGACCAGTTGCGATTCTCTTCGAGATCTCCGTAGCAATGCAATAGCGAACCAACACGTTGCAGAATGTGGGGAGGATGGGGAGCTGAGATTTCCGGGTCCATATTGAGAGCAAGTCTCAAAGGATTCGTTCCAGAACGCTTCTCACCAGCCAAGATAATCCGTTTCGTAACCGCGCGCACGATT
>CAYGNZ010000322.1:263-599 GCA_964351345.1 uncultured Bdellovibrionales bacterium
GCAAAAGACTATCACGCGTCCAAGGCGCGTGAGGGTAGAACCATCAACAAAACCGTTTTGCTGACATACCCATATGCAGTCGCCAGCGGCGACGATTATCAAAAAGCTTGAAACATACGTTGAGACTCGTTCGGAGAACTCCGAGAGAGAGAAACGGTGGGGATACTAGAGAGGCGATGTTAGCGAATGATGTAAATGTGGTGATTGTGTGATGAGAACTGCGTTAATCTTGCGTGAAAACTTCTGAGAATTAGCGTTTGGTTAGGGCAAGATTGTAAACATGTTAGTCGAGATTGTCGTCGCGACAGCATAAAAAAAGGGGGCGGAGGGAATTGA
>CAYGNZ010000322.1:609-4616 GCA_964351345.1 uncultured Bdellovibrionales bacterium
GTCGTTGAGCTCCCGCTCAACGCCCAAAACTAGCCTTCTATAGTGGGGGGTTTGCCCATACTACAAAACCCTAGTTCCTGTTCCAGGGCGCCCCCATGTAAACCGTACTCCTCCGTCTCCTCACGTTCTAGTGTAGAGGGTGGAGGCGAGCTTATTCAAGCGTAGCGTAAAAAAATTTTTTATCGCAACTAAGACGAAAAACGCGCAGTAAATAGCGGACTGATACACATTGGAAGATCTCCGGGTAGGCCCCATTGCTGAACAAGAACGTTCGTGTGCGCACTGCGGAGGCTATACCAATTTCCAGTACTTGGTCGGAATACGCTAACATCAAGCTGATCGTCGGCATCGAAGTCCGCGGTAATCGGAAAATCTCCGGGAAGACCGAGCTGCGTGACTCTTGCGTGAGCACAGTTGAAATTATACTCGGATGTACAAATAAACCAAGTGCCGCTATTTGCTCTCCAAACGCTTAAATCCGCTTTGCCATCGCCAGTGTAATCACCCGGCATTGGTTGGTCGCCCGGCAAGCCCCACTGGATGAACAAGGTATCTTGAGGGAGTTTGCTAAAGCCGCGAGTCGACAAGGCGATTGCCCACAGGCCCAATGAGGGACGCCAGATTGCTAAATCATCTAGTCCATCACCATCGTAGTCTTCTGCCACAGGGATATCACCCGGGAGACCCCATTGTTCAACAAGCACACCGCCTGAACTTAGAATCGCGTACCAATTTCCTTCAGCAGGTCGGAATACAAGATTTTCATCTTTACTATCTCCGTCAAAGTCAGCAGCAAGTGGAATGTCTCCTTTTACTCCCCAGGAGGTAGTTGCGCTAAGTGACGATTGAGTAAAGAGCTCAATCCAATGAAGAGGTAGCGTTTTTCGAACTACGGTGAGTTCACTACGAGCATCGCCATTTGAGTCCCGGTCAATAAACAAATCGGTGTTTGGATTGCCCCAAAAATAGTGAGGGAGTGCTGCTGAGTTCGATCCTAGCGTGAGCCAAGTGGCAGTACTGCTGCCAAAATTTGGTCGCACCACAGTAAAGTCACTTCGACCATCACCATTGAAGTCACAGGGGGCACGCTTATCTTGTGTAAACGCGTTGCGGTTCGAGACAAGGATTGAAACTTCCGCATAAGATCGATTGACGTTTGTTCCATCGGAAACTTCCAAATAGACATAATAGCGCCCGGCAGGAAGCGTAGAAGTGTTCCACACATAGCTTTTTTCGCCACCAGTGACCTGGGAAAAACGAGTGAGTAAGGTTCCGTCAAAGCCTTCATTGTCAGTATCAAAATACAGGCTGATGGTGAGGGGCTCTCCTTCCGGATCACCGCTTGAGAATTGGATTGTATATTTCCCGTCTTCAGTTTCATTTTCTTGATAAAGCTCAGCAAAATCCACCGCGAACAGACGCGAGTCTCTTGATTCCAAAGGGTCAAAGCGTATGACATCCGCCTGCCCCAACGTTCTCCAGGGAACCCCGCTTTCGACGACGCTTGAATCCCAAAGGTCGATGCAATACGTCACGAGCCCCTCAAGGAAGTTGCTCGATTTTTCTATTACCTCATGACCTCCGGTGCTTCCAAAGAGATTTCTTGAGCTATCAGCATAGACGAGGCGAGCAAAGAACCCTGCGTCGTTCAGTGCCTGGTTATCTAGAGAGCGATTTATCGCAGAAGAGTCGAGCTGTGTACGGTGACAGAAGTAGCGATACTTTGTGGTGTCTACCGGTTGGGAAACAGGTAGTAGTAAATGCGGATCCACTGAGACCCCTGCGCCAATTGGGTCGGCATCGCTCTCGGCGATAAACATACCCTGTTCAATTTTGGGGTCATGGAAACCTCTTCCAAGAGCTTGGCTTGCACCTAAAGGGGAAGAAAAGTTGAGCACGTCGCTTGCTTGTGACATGTCCCAGGCGTCACGACGTTGATCTTGCGAATAGCCGCGACCACTGGTGCGACTCGGTCGAGAGAAGCTGAGAGACGGAGTGCCGTTAATACGCAAACGCTTTGAATAGTTGCTACGAAGGAGTTCAAAAGTGTTTACGCCATCAGTTGAGAGTAGTTTGCTATAGAAATAGTAATCGCCTGGAGGGAGAATCCCTGTAAGAAAATCCAAAGTATCCTCAGGGCTATTCGAGGAGTAGAACGGCATCCCGTCGTAGTCTCGAGGATCGCTATCAACGTAGACTACAATGCTCTCGGCGTTTGAAAGCGTTCGATTATTCAGTGACCAGGAAAGTGCAAACCTTGGCGAGCTGTTTGGATCAATGAGCCGAATCCAATCAAAGGAGATGCTGCCAGGCGCTGACTGGAAAACAGATGGTTGAATATCAAGACCGGTAATATTTCCCGTCCAGGGGAAATTTGCCTGAGCGATTTTTGGTAAATCAAACTGTTTGATCAGCCAGGTGTTCGCTGGATTCTTGATGGAAAATTCACCAATTTGAAGCGCGTCGTTTTGAGCGATCGCTCCGCGAATAGCGAAGTTTCTATCCTTACTCCAGCGAATACTCGTTTCTGATGGCTGAGAAGTTTTTACGCGGTAGCTGAGCAGTCGAAAACGCTGTGCATCGATCGGGCGATGAATGGCGAGCTGGTGACAGTCTTCTTGAAAGACGACCGGGGCTCCTGTTTGCGGGATGGGTAGTATTTTTGCGGTAGGTCCAAGAGCCTCAAAGTGTTGTCCCGTCCATACCCCACCTCCAGCGGACTCCAACTGAAACAGAAAGTCGTCATCTCCGATGTGGCACGCAGTTGAGAAATCTCTTTGTGCTCCCCAGACCTCAGTGAAATAGTCCTTGGAATCAGGGACTACTGCCTCAGCGGAACGAAGCTCAAGTGACTGCGCGTGGCAGGTGTTGGCTATTCCAGAAGAAAGGAGCGGAGCGCTAATAAGTAGCGCGAGGCATAAAAATCGCAGAAGGGAACAAATCATAACGTCAATGCGGCAGAAGGCTGAGAAATTGTAGTTGCCGAGAAAGTGTCGCACAAGCCTGTAATTCGGGGAACGAGCTTTCGACGTTGCAGGTCGTTTAAATATTGCCTTTATGTTTGCCTTTTATTCTTGCGAATAGAGTTGTGGATAACTCCCGGCGGGCGTTTTTTGCGAAGGCTAGGGTCGTACGAGTGCAGCATAAATTCCGTAGCTGTGGATGGCTTGGCTATGCTGTTGAAAAACCGTGAGATTTTGCGTATAAGGAGGGGCTTCTTTAAAACGCTCTAAGGGTGGAGAAACCTTAGCCGAACTGAAATCCAGTGAGAACTACTAACCGATGAACTTACTCCAAGGAAATTCCTACGATTCCTACGCGCTGCTCGAGAAAGAGGGGACGATCACTCTCTATTGCGGGGATGTTCATCATTTAAAAAGTCTCGATGAGCTGAGTGCCTTAGTGCAGGAGCAAGCAAAAGACGTCGTCTTTGTGAATCCCTTCTGTTCTATTCGAGAGAAGGGATATGAGTCTCATGGTGAGGAGCCTATTCTTGCTCTTGTGGTCGAATATGATCGGCAATTTAACATTCCCGAAATGCTCTCTGAGCTCGCGAAGACGAAAGTGCCTGATTTACCCGAGTTCGAGCCTTCGCTTTCTGATCAAGACTATGCCGACATCGCGAAACAGATCCAGGAACAGGAAATCTATAAGGGTAACGCGGTCCAAGTAATTTTTTCTCGCTACTTTGAGGCATCGTGCGGCGTGCTGAACGATGAGCAGACTTTGGCACTGTATGCAGAGCTGTTGAAGATGCGTGGTCAGTATATGACCTTATGTTTTGTTGATGGGCACGCCAATGGTGGTTCGCGATTCCTTGGTGCTTCTCCAGAGCGCCATCTGGAGGTAACGCACGAAGCGACGATAATGAATCCAATCGCAGGAACCTTTCGAAAAGGTGATCCGGTAACGTTCATCGACAGATTTGTTCGCTTTCTCATCGACCGTAAGGAAATTAACGAGCTCTTTCAGGTCGTGGATGAAGAGTTAAAAATGATGGCGCAAAT
>CAYGNZ010000323.1:0-4615 GCA_964351345.1 uncultured Bdellovibrionales bacterium
CTTCGAATCGCGCTTCGGGATCATTCTCCAGCACGTGAAGGCACTCCTCTTGAGCGACGATGCCCAAGCGTTTGAGAGTCTCAGCGACCATTGCATGCTCGCCAATTCTCTCCCGTGCGCTCATGTGAGCCTGAACGAACAAGACGTCCTGGCTTCCGTTGCGCTGGATTGCCCTCATCGTGTCCTCGGGGAACACTGAATCCGCTGCGGCTCGGGTATGGCGCCAGCGAGAGAACTCCTCGTCTTGACCGTTGAGTTCAATCACCTCAACGCCATGGATGCGCAGCGCTGCAACGTAGTCGACATACTCCTGCTGTGCTTGCTCCAAGTCGACCGTACGGGAGCGAAGTTCGGGTTCCACGTTGGGTCGAAGAAACTCGTTCATCGACTTTCCAGGAGGAATAACCAGAGCAGTCGGCGCAAGCCGTCGTGGGGTGTGATTCATGGTGAATCCTTTCGTAAGAGGCACGCGAATCAAGAATCGGAGATCGAGGCTTTGAGCACCACATCGGAGAGCGTTGAACGCGCGCCGAGCGCACTCAGGTCAACAGGCACAATCGCAGTGTTTGCGCGAATCTCCTTACGCAAGGTCTGCAGCGTCGACTCAGCATGGGTCGAAACGAGGATAGCTTCACCATCTCGTTGGTGGAACCACATGACGTTTCCCGCAGACTCTTCTTCAGGGAGATCCAGCACTCGGTAGCCGGCCGAAACAAGCCGTTGAATCGGCGCCTGCGAACGAGCCCACTTTGAAGCCAAAATCTCTCTTGTGCCAACCTGCACCACACAGTCACGAAGACGTCTGCCGACTGGGGAATTCTTGATAACCTCGACTTCTCGATTCAAGGTGATTCCATCAAGAAATGCCTGAAACGTCGGTGCCGAACGATCCACATGGGTGCCGTTGCAGATATACTTCCGTCCCACTTCAACCACATCGGCAAATTCGATACGAGCGGGAGGACTGACTGGCGGATCGGTCTCGATCTTCTCGAATCGCACCGGCTTAGAGGACACCACCGAAGAAATTGATTGGCACATCGAATCGAGTTCCAATCCGGTGGGAAGAGCATCCGGCTTTGCAATAAGCAGGGTGCCGCCACAGAACAAGGCGTAGCGACCAAACGCGCCGTCCACACTCGATGAGGAAACAACGAGTGGAACAACACGAGCCTCTTGGCATGCAGCGCGGAGGCAATCAGTAACCGGGGCGTATTTCTCGTCGAGGCAACCGAAGTCAGCAAAAATCGCAGCAGAGATACTGGATGACATGGGATATATCCTTAAGGAGGAAAGTGATGGAAAAAACAACGAAAGCGGTGGAAGTACCCCTCGAGCTACTTCAATCGCCTCCGTGAAATTCCCAGCGCCTAGACCCCCAAAAAACCTAAGAAACCGCGATGTCTCATGCAGAACGCCTGAGGCGCTCTACAGAAAACACCGCTTGATGCTTCCCGAACTAAATTTATGGAGAGCTGAAATGAAGCGAGGAAGTTAACTGAGCTTATCTAAGGAGAAAACACTCTAAGTGGCTTAGATGTCCTAGAGGCGACATAAAACCGACACTTATGTCCGATATTAGACAAAATCTAGTAAAACTGTCATTACTACGCCCATGAGTAATCTCTCCTCCACCCAAGCCGCCCAGCGCTACCTCAGAGAACATCCCAGCGTCGCGGAGTGTTTTGAACGGGATCTACTCAATCTCTCCGCGCTTGCCCGGACTATCTGTGAGGAGCATCACATGGAATCTTTTGATGCGGTGCTGATTGCGTGTCGACGTTTACGCTCTCAAGGGCGTCTAAAAATTTCTCGTGAAGCGAAAATTCGCGCGCTCATTGACAATGCAAAAATTCGCGTGCGAACGAAGCTCGCGGTTGCTGCCTTTGATAAGACGCTCACACTGGCGAAACGCAGTGAACTGCAAAGCCGAATCTTAAAAAGCCGTGGCGATTTCAATTTGATCGAGGGGGAAGAGTCGGTCACGGTAGTAACCAATGATGACTACTTACCCTTGCTCAAGAAAATCGTGGGCAATCGGCTACTGAGAACCAATTCTAACGTTGTCCAAATCGCGATGATCTTTCAGCCATCGCTTGAAACTACCTCTGGTGTCGTCGCTCACATTTACCGCCTATTTGCGGAGAACAACGTCAACATTTTAGAGGAAATGAGCTGTTGGACCGAGGTCATGGTGGTGATTGATGAAAAGGACCTTACCCGTGCGATGCAGGCGCTGAGTCGATAAAGTTTCGCCGCTAGCGCACACCAACGAGCACTAAAAACTCGTATGGCTCCAAATCCAAGCTCTGGGTCGCGATGATTGTTTTGCCGGTGAGCGCATCGGTGACAATTTTTTTCATCCCCCGCTGGCGCAAACGGCTGGCATTTACCTTTTGCTCTTTTTCGCTAAAGTTAACCACCACCATCACCGTGTGTTCGCCGTAAAGACGAAGAAAACACAGAACCGCGCTATTGCCGGTATCAAGAAAATCAACCTCAGTACCTGCGAACGCCTCGTTTTGCTTACGCACCTGAATCAAGCGCAAGAAACCAGAGAAGACTCGTCCTTGGATTGAATCGGCTTCGTTTCGTGATTCGGCACGAATCCAGTCCATACTGGGTCGATGCATCCATCGTGAGTCGCTCAGTTTTTCTATGTCATTTTTGAATTCATAGTCGTTCAGCGTTGCGATCTCATCTCCGAGATAGAGTAAGGGAATTCCGCTTAGCGTCAACGTGAGACCTTGTAAGAGCAGAATTCGTCGAATCGCAAATTCGATCTCCTTTTCATCCTCTTTCTCCAGAGCCAGCTCTAATCCGGCAAGCGATGACAGGGAACCAGAGATTCTCATGTCTCCCGTCTCTTCGTTCAATTGAAACGGTAATCCCCGCGCAAACGAGCCCGGAAACACGCCGGTATAAAATTTATTGAGAAATCTCCGGTGGTCTGCGCCGTTGAGTCCTACTTCGGCGGCATCTTCATCAGAAAACGCCCAGCCAATATCATCATGACAGCGTATGTAGTTCACCCAGGCACAGCCGTCGGGGATTGCGTAACGCTTTAATAGTGAGTGGCGGAGCAAGCCGACATCTCTTGTAGCAAGCGTACTCCATAGGAGCGCCATCAGATTTGGATTATACGAAAGCTGACATTCTCTGGGAGAGATGTATTTTCCGACCTCATCGGGGTGAACGATTGCCTCGGACTTAAAGATCACCGCAGGGGCAGCAAGTTGCATTATCGAGTTAAACGCTCGCACAATCGTATGGGCCTGAGGTAGATTCTCACAATTCGTTCCCATTTCTTTCCAAAGAAAGGCGATCGCATCTAAACGCAGAACTTCCACGCCGAGGTTTGCAAGAAAGAGCATCTCCTCAGCCATCGCAGAAAACACCGCCGGATTTTCATAGTTCAAATCCCACTGGTAGGTATGAAACGTTGTCCAGACCCATTTTTTGATGCGTGTTCGATACGAAAACGCACCAGGATGTTCGTCTGGAAAAATTTCCACAAGTGTGCGCTCGAAGGCATCAGGCATCGTGCGATCCGGATACATTCGGTAAAACTGTTGTGCCTCCAGATCTCCCTCAAGTGCCTTTTTTGCCCATTCATGCTCGTCGGAAGTGTGATTAAAGACGAAGTCCAGGGCGAGACTAATTCCATGGTGTCGCAAATCGGTTGCGAGTAAAGAGAGTTCTTCAATCGTACCAATATCAGCCTCTAGTTCCCGATACGAGGAGATAGCATATCCCCCATCGTTATCTCCCACGGGGCTCTTAAAAATGGGCATCAAGTGAAGATAGGTAATCCCCAATTCTTTGAAATAGGGAATGCTACTCCGAATTCCCTCGAGGTTATCGGCAAAAAGATCGACGTAACACATCGCGCCAACGAGCCGATTTGAAAGAAACCAATTAGGATGGCTCTCTCGTGAGGCATCTAAGCCTTTTAACTGATCAGAACGCTGAATCCACTTCTTTGTTGTGCGCAGCAGCAAATCTTCCAAATGGTAGAAAAAATCGTAGCGCTTGCCGTAGAGTTCGTGCACCAGACAGAAGAGATTGGGGAACTCCCGCCTTAAACGCTCAAGATAAATCGCAGTAAGACCGTCATCAATTTGGTCCAATAAGCCGCTCTGTAGGCGAGGAATTATGCGGTTGAGCGTCTTATTCGCTTCAAACTGAAGCCACTCATCTTGAGTCATGGACATAAGTGTTTGTAATTACTATTATTAACCAGGTCTCGTCGAGCCGTGGCTTGAAATGATTCTGGCCTGCGGTTTCGAGAAGTAGTTGTTACAAGCTGTCGCAAGAGTTGCAAGTGAACTCAGCGCAAAGCTCAAGCTTACAATACTCTAGCCCCATCTCGGATGTACGGCGAATGCGCTCGCTTAAATAGAGATAAATTTTAAGGCATTGCATAAATCGCTAGAGTTTGAAAACCCAGCGAAGAGGACATCATCTAAGCTATAAGCAAGGCTGCAATAACGTAACGGTAAGACAATGAACACAACAGAAGCAAGAAACTTCTCCTTAGAGGAGTTGCACATGGTAATCGAAAGCGGCGGTGAGAAGTTCGGTGTATTTTTGTATCCGACTACTCGCTGGATTG
>CAYGNZ010000324.1:0-3569 GCA_964351345.1 uncultured Bdellovibrionales bacterium
GCACCAACAACCAGCCCACGACTCACTTTCACTCCTTTTCTAATCCCATCATTAATTCGGGAAAGGTGTAGATACGCTGTGGAGTAGCGGTCACTATGTCTGATTTTAATTGTCTTTCCCCCTCCTCCTTTACGCCCCGCATAGGTCACCACACCATCGGCAACGCTTCGCACAGGAGTTCCGGTAGGTGCGGCAAAGTCCACACCATTATGCGGTCGGCGTCGTTTGAGGACCGGATGAAAACGAGAAGTGGTGAAATGGCTAGAGATACGTGAGAATTTGAGCGGATAGCGCAAGAAGGAATTGCCTAGCAACTCTCCCTTGCCGTCGAAGTAGCGTGTTTTACCGTCCGAGCCAACGAAGCGAATCGCAATCAAATCTTCTCCACCCACCTGCAATGCGGCAGCAAGCACAGGACCGGCTGAAACCGGAGTATCGTCGGCAAGCACCTCTTGTTGGAAAATCAGGCTAAATCGGTCCCCTTTGCGAAAATCACGATGAAACGAAACCCGGTTACTGAAGAGATCCACTAGTTCATCAATTGCGTCGTAGGGAACGCCAGCTTTTGCTGCTGCCGCTGCAAAGGACTGGTCAATAAGACCAACCACGATGCGTTCAACAACCCTACTTGGAATCTGATCAAGGCGGGCATGCGGCTCGCCCTGAGAATCAAACTCAACGATAATTTCTTTCCCCACGCCTGCCGAAGTACGGTAGGCCGCTAAGTTCCCCTCGGCGCCAACAGTAAAGAAAAGTTCCTGGCCCGTGCGAATACTGGCGGGAATATTCTCCTCATCTTTCGTTAACTCTTTGAGAGAATTTTGAATAAGCTCCGCATTGGGTAGGGAGTAACCATAGCTCTCAAGAATTGTTCCGAGTGTTTGGCCGCGCTTCACCGTGTGAGAGAGCTCAAAAACTTCAGACGTTTCAGGTTCTGGCACGAGAGGTTGGAATTCACTTTGGAATGTCTGCGACAGGGCATGACTCAATGGAGCATCATCGAGAAAGGGCCAGTTGAGCAAAAGCTGCAACACTCCTCCAGCGACCAGCAGAATGAGAATCAACGCGAGCGGAAGACGAAGCTTGCTCGGGGAGAAGCTTCGGTTATCAAATTCAACATTTCTCGCTCTTCGCTGTTGCCGGATAAGTGTCGGCTTCGGCCAGCTAGTCGGCGCGATTTGTGCGTTTTGTCGTTTTCTCAAGAGCTGCTCACTGCGTTTTGCCATCCCTATTGCCTAGCAAAATAATAAGCAAAGTCAATGCTTCGAGTTGCGCTGGGGCGACTCCTCAGTCAAAGACGATTTTTAGAACGAATTATTTTGGGCAAAGAAACTGACTATTTGACTGGGTAATGAAAATCCCTTATTGAACTGCGGATGAATAAAGCTCCAGGAAATAGAGTTGTTGCACTCGATGTGGGTGATGCGCGTATCGGGGTAGCTCTGAGCGACCCTCTTGGCATGTTTGCTCAGCCGCTTTGCACTATTCGCAACCAGCAACACTCCGTAATTTCAGAACTCCTGGCCCTGCTCCGTGAGCATGAGGTCGGCGTGGTGGTCTTGGGCCTTCCTTACGAACTTGATGGAAGCATTGGAGAGCAGGGAAGAAAGGTTGAGGCGTTTCAGCGTCGTCTTGAGAAAGCGATCGCGAAACACGAAGACCTTGCGGAAATCCAAATCACTTTTTGGGACGAACGCTTCAGCAGTGCTCAAGCAAATCGATTGCTCGTTGGCTCTGGCTTAAAGAATTCAGAGCGAAGTGCAGCAAGTGATCGGGTTGCCGCGGCCATTATCTTAGAGAGTTTTCTCAACTCGAATTCCTGAGTAGTTCGCCGACTTTTCTCTTTTCCTCATTGAAGCTACATGCCCAAGGCCAGCACCAATTGGGGATCATACCGCATCTATAGAGATGCCTTATTCCTCATTGCCGCACAGTAGAATATGACGATATAAGAGAAGAAATCGCGATGGCTTATCGAGAGATGATACGCTGTTCGTGCAATCAGTGTTTGTCTTGAAATTCGCAGTTAGACTTCAAGAAATCTAGCAACAATCTAATTCCAGAGTTTCAGTTGAATAAGGATTTTCTACTTCGATTTTTTGTAACACTCGGTAGCCTCGGTATCTATGTCGTCCCTTTTCTCATTGGCTTGGGAATTGTGTTTTTCTGGTTTAATCAAAACCTACTGGCTGCCGCTGATCCTGAATCGAAAGAAACTCGTATCTTCGAAATTAGAGAAGGTTGGGACATTGATAAGATTTCCGCGGAGCTTCATGCCGCCGGTTTCACCAATACCGATTGGTCAGTAAGTTTTCTCAGTAGTTTAAAAGATAGCAGCGAAGGTGCGATTCTTGCGGGGGAGTATTCTATCTCACCAGCGCTCACCCCCCGTGAAATTCTTGCAGCACTGATGGAAGGAAATACCATCGAGCATGAACTAGAACTACCGAGCGGACTTACTACGCGCGAAGCTGCGCGGCTTATTGCCAAAGCAAACTTGGCTCCAGAATCAGAATTGTATGAAGCAATGAGGAACCACTCAACAATGGTTCGTCTCGGCGTGCCCTCGTATATCCCAGAAGGGTATATTCTCGGCGGAAAATACAAATTCCGTAAACCGATTAGTGCCCAGCAAATTGTGGTAGAAATTGTTACCGAGTCCATAAAGCAACTCGATCAACAGTTAGATGACTGGAAGACTCGCGCAACGGCACTCGGGTTCTCTCCGTACGAAATTTTAATTCTCGCCTCTCTTGTCGAGAAGCAAACCGATGACGAAGAAACACGAAAGATCCTTTCGTCGATTTTCCATAATCGACTTCGAATTGGCATGGAGCTAGAAAGTCTACCCGCGATTCGTTATACGCTTCCCGATAGCCAGGAGAAAATAACCCGCGAGGACATTCTTGCCCCCGGACCCTACAATCTATTCCAAAAAACGGGGCTTCCCCCCACACCGATTTGCACACCGAGCTTCAATTCGATTACGGCAGCGCTCTATCCAGCGGATACCGACTATCTCTATTTCATGAAGGCTCCAGATGGTTCCTACGTCTATTCTGAAACGGGCAGTGAACATCGGGCAAACCTAGAGAAATACGGAAGGCTTCCTTCTCAGAAAGAGCCTACCGGTCTCACCCAGCTTGAATAAGATGCCCTTGTCACACGGTGACCTCCAATTGAAGGGGCGATGGTTACAAATGCTTTCCTGCGCATGTGAGGACCCTAGCCTTGCAATTGCTGCACATTGGAGGAAATTGCTCATAATCTAAACGACATAGCGCAACACGTCGTGGCTCTGCGACGCCTCTGCGGACAGACAATGGTACACAGAGGTGCATGCGGAGGCTGGAGACCAAGCACGCGTGAATACCAATCATAAATAGGACGTCAAATATCGAGCTGTGACTTCCCTAGAACTCATCAAGGAAACGGTATCTCGTGTCACTCGAATTAAGCGGGTGAACCTTGGTATTGTGCTCTGTCTTCCTCTCGCCCTGTTCTTCCTTGCCTGGCTTTTGCAATCTGCCCGCTATCTTCCACGCCCATTTGAGTTACCACTGTTTGCT
>CAYGNZ010000324.1:3579-4579 GCA_964351345.1 uncultured Bdellovibrionales bacterium
ACCTTGTTGCTCATCGAGCGAAGCTGGCAGTTATTTTTTCCAGCAACACTTACCGAGGCAGCACAAAAAATAGATCACACTACCAAAGCAAAGGAACGTTTTCTCACCCTTGCCTCCTTGCAGTCAGAAGATTCCGAAGATTCATCACTTCACTCTCAATTGGCTTTAGTTGAAAAACAAAGCGAAGCCTTTGTGCAGAACTTCGACCTTCGACAAAGCATTCCGTTTGAATTTACCTCACCGGCGAAAGTTTCGTTGCTTGCTTCACCTCTGCTTTTTGGCCTTACCTTACTCCTACTCATCCTGAGACCTACCGCGGCGTTTGCGCCGAGCGAAGAGGAACTACTCCGCTCAGCCGAGCACGCGCGAGCAATTGAGGAATTACTTGAGAACTCCCCGGATCTCCCACCATCGATTCGAGAGGAACTTGAGGAATTCGCGGAGCTCATCGAAGAAGAGGGAATGTATTCTGAGCTCGCGTTTGAGCAGCTCGAAGAGACACTTGCCTCCGTTGATGAATTTCGAGAAGAGCTAAAAAATCAAGACCTCAGTCAAGCTCAGTCTCAGTCGAAAAATGAGCAAGTCGAAGCTCCCCAATAACAAGAAAGCCAGAGCGAGCCTCCTGAAGCGCAAAAGCAGGATGCGGAGAAGACAGAAAGCGAACCACCCTCAACAGAAGATCGAACTCCCGAACAAGAAAAAAAGGAGCAGGAGCAAGATCCTGAAAATTCTCAGCCTGAGAATTCGGAGCAAAAGCAGAGTTCCACCGAAGAACAAGAAGAAATGAAAAAAGGTGGTGCTGAAGAGAAGCAATCGCCTGAGGCGAGTCCTGAGCAACAGAACGAAGCAGGTAAGCAACAAGACTCTCCCCAAGACGGCACAAAGCAGGCTGATGAGAGCGGCAAAGGGCAGCAAGAAAAAGAAGATCCCAAGAAAGACGTGCGCGGTTTAGGTGAGGGCCAAGGAAAAGGAAGCTCGGGATCAAAAAAGCAGCAAGAAG
>CAYGNZ010000325.1:0-829 GCA_964351345.1 uncultured Bdellovibrionales bacterium
TGGCATAGGCCCAATCTCTGAACGGGGTATCCTCGGGCCGCACTTGAGTAAGGAGACCGAAGATACCTCCGGCTTCAAGGAGCTTATCAATTTTTGCAAAGCTACGTCTTGGGTAATGAAAATGCTCAACGACTTCCGTCGCAGTAATAAATTGGTATTTTCGCCGAAGCGCACTTGGGTCGGGATGAAAAATCGGGTCCCAAATCTCCATCCTTCTATTGCGACGCGCAAGGAGCTGCCGAAGAACGCTCTCCTGACCACAGCCAAAATCAAGCCCCTCGCTTTCTTCAGCAACATAGCGCTCTAGCGCAACGAGCAAGGTATCGAGATACGCGACGTATCCTTGATCCTCAACGCCGTTTTGATGCTGTTTGTAACGTAGCTTCTCCTCAGCTCGGGTAGGGAGATCCTGCTCCCTACAGTAGGTCAATTGACAGTGCTGACAAGTTTGCCAGCGCCGTCCGAGAGCAGAGAAAATTAGGGTACCGGATTTAGTAGTACAAAGCGGGCAAGACCGAGACTGCTCGTGTGCTGAATTACGCTGAACCAAAGTACTCGTATGTCTCTAAAAGCTAAAGCAGAGCGTTCGTCACTAAAACAAACAAATGCGAACTTTTAAGACTACCTTTTTTGTTCCCTCAAGGTGCGCATTATTCGGTAACGCGCGAGCAAAATCCAAGCAAGGACGTTGGCACAATACTTGTATAAGATAACAGCGACGGGGGAATTGCCCGATGCCCCCTCAATCAGCACAACCCACGCCTGGGGGAGTGTTATGCGACGGCATAACACTCTTCCGCTTTTTTCTTCAGCAATTTCTGTTATTAAT
>CAYGNZ010000325.1:839-4572 GCA_964351345.1 uncultured Bdellovibrionales bacterium
CTTCCTCTTTTTACCTACGCAGTTCTATTCTTGGTGATTGAGTCGAAAGCGCTCTTTACTTGCCGTTACGCGATATTCCTCGCCCTCGGGAACATTTTCGAAACGGTAGTAACCATCAGCACCAGTAGTCGTTTTTCCAAGCGAGCCGCCATCAACCTCAACACCCGCGAGCGGCACACCGCGATTTGTGATTTGACCACTGATGGTGAACAGTTGGCGAGCTGTGAAATGCAGCGATTGGTCTGCATCCCCGACTTCTCCACTATCTTTCTCCGCAGAGAAGATGAAGTTTTCCTTGGAGACACTGACGCGAAACTTCGTGAATTCTTCGACACCCTCGTAGGAGAAACTTCCGTCTCCTCCTGTAGTTCGAAATCCGAGGTTGCCTCCGTCGATACTAGCTCCTGCTAGTGGCTTGCCCTTATGGGTGACTAATCCACGTATTGAGAACAAGCGTGTAGCCACAAAGGGAACTGAAATATCACTAGAGACCGTTCCGCTCGCCGCATCCGCTGTGAAGGAATATCCGTCCTTTCGAGCAGTGATACTGTAGTGAGTCCCCTCTTCAATATTTTCGAAACGAAATTGACCGCGTGAATCCGTTCTGGTGTTCCCCAGGGAACCCGCCTCGATGGTAACGCCTTCAAGCGCTTCTCCACGATGCGTAATTGTCCCGCTAACATCAAAAAGAGCGACGGCATCGAAATCAAGGTTGAGCACGTCCGAGCCATCCAAATTGATGGTAATAGTGCGCGGCTCGCTCGACGTAATTTTTGTGCTCGTATCGGTATGGAGAACCGGCTCAGGTGTTTCAGAACTAGCGAATTGCTCAACGCTTTGCTCCGAGGCCTCCGTTTCAGTCGGTTCAGATGCAGCGTTAGCCGCTTGCTCTAACTCTTCAACACTCATTTGTAATGTCGGTGAATCATCAAGATTTATTTCCTCATTCGGAGTTTGAATCGAGACATCAAGTGAATCTTCCTCGGTATTCTCTTGTGCGGAGAACAACAAGCCTGGTCCAACGGATGCAGCACCTGTTTCAATGGTGTGGGCACCAAAGGCATGCGCCTGCTGTCCGTTTTCTCCTGCCGTGTTGGCCTCTGAAGTCTCTGAGGTGAAGGCCTCGGCTTCGGAGCTTGTCTCGACTCGACCCTTAAACACAGTCGGCTTAATTAAATAGTTTCCGATAATGATTCGTTCGTTGGGATGCATGGCAACTTCAACTTGAGAATCTAAAGAGTTGTTCTCAACGAGGGTCCCGTTCGAACTTCCTAAATCGGTAATATAAAGCGCGGAGTCTTCTCCGTTCTCTCCTCCTACAACGCGCAACTTCGCGTGTATTCCTGACACCTCGGGCTTGTCGAGAATTACATCGTTCTCAGGAAATCGTCCCAGCGTGATTTCGTCTTTGTTATAGGTCCGTGTACTTGGAGTTCCGGATGAATCAAAATCAAGGGACATTACGGTCAATTGAATGGACATTGACTACTTCTCCACATTCATTGTCTTTGTAAGAGCTGCAGGATACCTACCTGCTTCATTCGAAACGGTAGTATCTGCATTCACTTGTCAGGAGTAACCTTAAAGGTGCTTCTTTAAGTCTGCAAATTACTCAGAAAACATCGTTTTCCTGAAGCCACTTAATTGCCATAACCGCAGAAAAACACCAAATCTTACTAATTCCTACAGCAGCCAGCCGCGAGGCTCTGCCCTACCCTGAGCCAATATTGCCCGTGTAGCCTGAGCAACTCTGCTGTGTTAAAGCTAAGCTAGGATTTGTTGAACAACGTCGTTTTTCAGCAAAGCCACTAATGTGACGATGAGCGCGACGATTTCATTCGAAACGCAGTGTAAGCGTAGCTCAGAATCTACTAGCTAAAGGGGTGCATTGGGGGCGGAGAGCCGTCCAATGCTGAGATCAGACCCTTAGAACCTGAAGCAGGTAATGCTGCCGGAGGAATTAGCGTCAGACGGGTTCGCTCGTCCAGGCCCTCCCTGCTTTTACCTTCTTAGGGCTTTTACCTTCTTAGGGCACCTTCTTCAGGCTAGTCTAGGGTTCGCAACGTTTTGGCTGGTGAGCGAATTGCATCCTCGCGTCCGACAGTTTGGATAGTTACTGCTGTACATCAATATTACTCCGTAGAGACCACAGGTAAGAGAACTCATGGCGAAGAAAGAAAATTCTCCCAACGAAAATGTGATTACTAGAGAAAGCTTTCCTTCATCCAAAAAAATCTACGTACCAGGCAAAATCCATAATATCCGCGTAGCAATGCGGGAGATCAGTCTTTCAGAAACCAGTGCTGAGTTTTCTCTCTCCGCCGCGAATAAAAGTAGCGAAAAAAATGACGCTCTTACGGTGTATGACACCAGTGGTCCCTATACCGACCCCGAGGTTGAAATTGATGTTCACCGCGGACTTGGCCGCCTTCGCGACTCATGGATACGCGAACGTGAGGACACGGAAAGTCTCGGGCAATTTAGCTCCTCATTTACTGCCTCTGAACACCAGAGCGATAAACAGTCATTTTCATTTCCTCAGATTCCAAAGCCGCGTCGCGCTCGCGCAGGGAAAAACGTTTCCCAGATGCACTACGCGAAACAAGGAATCGTTACCGCAGAAATGGAATATGTCGCGATTCGAGAAAATCAGCGCATCGATCAACTCTCTGAGCAACTACGCGAACTAAGCGCTCGTCATCCTGGTGAAAAGTTTGGTGCAGCACTTCCTGACTCCTACATCACCCCAGAATTTGTCCGTGATGAAATCGCACTTGGACGAGCCATTATTCCAAACAACATAAACCATCCCGAAAGCGAGCCAATGATTATTGGCCGTAATTTCTTGGTCAAGATAAACGCCAATATCGGCAACTCTGCAGTAAGCTCCAGTATTGAAGAAGAGGTCGAAAAAGCGGTGTGGGCTTGTCGCCATGGTGCGGACACGATCATGGATCTCTCCACGGGAGATAACATCCATCAGACAAGAGAATGGATCATTCGAAACTCCCCTGTCCCTATTGGGACCGTCCCTATCTACCAAGCCTTGGAGAAGGTGAAAGGCAAAGCTGAGGACCTTACCTGGGAGATTTACCGAGATACTTTGATCGAGCAAGCGGAACAAGGTGTGGACTATTTCACCATCCACGCAGGCGTATTACTTCGCTACGTACCGATGACGGCAAAGCGAATTACCGGAATCGTTTCGCGCGGTGGTTCAATTATGGCCAAGTGGTGCCTTGCCCACCACAAGGAAAACTTTCTCTACACCCATTTTGAAGAAATTTGCGAGATTATGAAGGCCTACGACGTGGCGTTCTCCTTGGGAGACGGACTACGTCCCGGCTGCCTGGCCGATGCCAATGACGAGGCACAATTCGCCGAACTCGATACGCTCGGTGAACTCACTGATATTGCCTGGAAACACGATGTACAAGTGATGATTGAAGGCCCAGGTCATGTGCCGATGCAGATGATCAAGGAAAACATGGAGCGTCAGCTTGCCGCGTGTAAAGAGGCGCCCTTCTACACACTCGGGCCGCTCACCACCGATATTGCCCCAGGCTATGATCATATCACCTCTTCAATAGGAGCGGCGATGATTGGCTGGTTTGGCTGCGCGATGCTTTGCTACGTCACACCGAAGGAACACTTGGGTCTACCAAACAAGCAAGATGTAAAAGACGGAGTCATTGCCTATAAGATCGCTGCCCATGCAGCAGACCTTGCAAAA
>CAYGNZ010000326.1:0-4569 GCA_964351345.1 uncultured Bdellovibrionales bacterium
TCATCTCTTTTTCGTTTCGGCCAGAGGCCGAAATTTATATTGTGATGAGTATATACGTTTCGGCTAAAGGACGAAGTATCTCGAAAATTGCTGTGGCGCAAGCTTCAGCTCAACCGAGACGCTGAGCGGACAAAGACTACTGACGCAAGGGTGTTGGCATCACATACCAAGGCCGATTCGCTAGCAGGAGATTGGCGATGATGGAATTTCGCTGCTCCGCATCGAGGGTGAGCACGCCGTAATCCTCCCCACCGATGGCATCACGCAATGCAATGCGTAGACTAGAATGTGCCCGAAGCGTATGCTGAGACTGAGCGGCTTGCACGAACTCTCCACTTGCTCTTCGAGCCACAATGGTGAATGTCTGCTCACTTGAGGTTGTGTTTACCACCTGTAACTCCGACTCTTGGCCGAGATAGGTATTATAAGATCCGCGAAGTCGCTTTCCTAATACTGGATTGGCAGGAATGCCATACACGTAGTTGATACTCCCCTCAGCCGCCCGAGCGTACTGCATAGAAACAGCCATGAGCGCGGTGTTCCGAGGAGAGGTAATTCTTCCATACCCTTCGGCATTTTCACCAAGCACTGAATTCATCACCAGGTGTCTGCTGCCGTACGCGGGGAGCGGAATAACCGTATCGAAACGAAGTTCTCCCGACGCCGCATAGATCTCCACTCGAAATTCACTCGCAGCAGCTGTGGTGTTACTCACTTCTAAGACCGACATTTCTCCATTCCTCGTAGAGAGCATTGCATGCAGCGGTGCGGAGCTACCAAGCTGACCTGGTAATTGAAACGCCGAACGGAAAGATGAAGTGCTGCCTGGATTGTCGTAGTAGTAGCGAACGTTTCGCAATTGAAAGCTATCTTCATTGCTTGCCGGATACCACCCAATCATTCCCACCCGATTTGGGCCAAATTGATGCGCCGAATAATCATGTCTCGCTCCTGCGGCAAGTGATACACGCTGTATACCGAGCACAGCCCCATTCATGTCAAAGAATCGAAGCTCTCCTCCTGTGGGCCGTTGCTCAAGATTGGTGAGCTGGATCCAGTTTGCATTTAAGTGAGCTTGATCCTGAGGATGATAGCTAGGCTGGTACGTATTGAAGGGGACAAATTGCGCACCTCGCATGCCGTTACTTAGCGGCATCGCGAAAGCAAACTGATATCCGGGTCCAGAGTCTTCCTCCCGGTAATACACCATTCGCCCATCCATCGCGCCGGAGGCGCCATTGTGTTGCGAGCAGACCTTGCCGTAGGTGTATGCCTTGTATCCCCCGAAACCATGGACGAGCGCATCAAATTGCGCTCCTGGCTTGAGCGAGAATTCCACTACGTCTTGAAGCTGTCCCTGAATCGAATACAAGCTACTGTTCACTGTCAGTGGATAGTCACTCATGTTGACGTGCTCGAAGATATTCCACACCCCGGGAAGCGAGGCATTCCACTCGGCACAAATTGTTGTCTTCAGCACGGGCAAGCGGGAGCCTCTATCGAGAGGATCTGAGCCATCTAAGAGCTCAGTTCCATCCTCCACCCCATCTCCGTCAGTATCGGGATTAAAAGGATCCGTGCCTCGCTCTCGTTCTTCAATATCGCTCACGCCATCTTCATCACTGTCCTCAAGACGCGGAATTGGCACTGGATCACCGGATGAACTCGAGGAACTTGAGGAGGAACTCGAGCTAGAACTAGAAGAGGAGGAGGAAGAGCTAGAACTTGAAGACGAGGAACTACTCGTTGACGAAGAGCTACTAGAACTTCCGGGATCTTCAGGTAGCACTTGCGCTTCTTCACTAAAGAACCGAATACCGTGCCGCGAAGCACCCGCTTGTGAGTAGGTATAGGCGAGTAGTCTACCGGTGCGCACACTTGTTGCAGCGAGTAGTGAATCATATTGGTGGTCTTCGAGGTCATCGCCGAGCAAAGTAAAACTCTCCTCGACCCAAACTCCGCTACTTTGCAAACAGCGGCGCACCGGGCGGTAAGAGTTACCGGCATGACTTGCTCCGCGACGATGATAGTAAAAAACGCAAGGCTGCGTCATCTCGTCTGGTGAAACTTCGAGCGAGAGAGATGCTTGAGCGTAGTCCCGAGCGACGAATCCCAAGCGCCAGGACTCTCCCAGTTTCCGTTGACCGTAGTAGATACCCTGACCATTCTCAGCGACATTGCCAATACCAAGCGCAAAGGCGATGTGGAGAGTTTGGGAGGAATCGATAAATAGCTGCAAATCGCGCCCAAAGCTTGCGTGAGGCAGGAGAATACTTTCTTGTTCCCAGTTTTGTTCTTGCGTTAGCAAGACAACTCCCCCTCCCTGCTCCGAAACAAGAATATGCAATTTCCCATCAACGTCGCTCGCTGCATCAAAGGAAAGCTCATTGCTTGTTGCAGAGTAAACCGTGCTCGTCGACCAGTTAGTAGCACTTCCCCGAAGTAGAATTAATTCTTTCGCGCTTCGGTCAAAACTCAGCACACAGACATCCAAACCACATCGCGTGGCCGATAGTTGCTCTGAGAATGCTCGAGTACTGAGTAGCTGCTGCTGCCAATTGCCAGCTACTTTTCTCGAAAGAAGTAGCTGCGAATGAGAAGAGTCGAAATAGAACACATAGGGAGAACCCTCGAAGTGCGTAAGCGCCGTTTCGGTTTCCGCTGAAATCCCAGCCACCCGCTGACGAATCCAGCGACTGCTACCTTGCTCAAGGTACACGATTGAGTTGCTCTCGAGATCAAGATAGCTAAAGCTCGCTCGCGAAGCGTCGGTGAAGGAGAACGCAAGTCCCGCGCTTTGCGTGCTGGCGAGATCAACTCCCTCGACAGGCAGAGCCATCGCCCCCGAGAGCGGGACGACTTGGAGGGATAAAACCAAACAAAACCGTAGTAGCCGGCGAATCAGCACGAGCACTCTTCCTCCACAGAAGCATCTCTGACGGAAGCCACGCGCGTGCAACCTACACTCAGCAGAGCGTGCCGTCAGGCCTCTGAAAGTGCTGATCAACTAGGATCATGTTCACAAGAAGCCGCTTCGTTTAAAGAACAGGCGGTTCGTAATCCCCCAAAAACGAACTCACACAAATACTAGTATCGCCTGATTCGACTAGAAGATTTATGGTTTGAGGCTAAAAACCTAGTATATGTAAGAGCTTACCCTATGCGTCGTAATCTTTGCGTAGTCAGCGCATAAAACATTTGGCAATATCCAAATGCCCTAAGGTACAAGAGGTTTAGGACGAGGCGCGAACGCAGTCGCCATGAGAGAAGTGAGAACTAGAGAGCAACGGAAAGGCCTATGCGAATACAAGCTGTAATTATTACTCTTATTTTCTCGATTCTACTCGCGGCTTGCACCGCAACCCCAGATACCGCGCCGATTCCCCGAGATGCGCTGGTCACACAGAAACGCCAAGATTTAGCGATCTCTGAAGTCTCACAAAGCATGAATGTGGCCTCAAATGCGGCATGGGCCAATCTTCACGCCATTCTCGATAAGTATAAGCTTCGTATCGAACGAAAAAATGAGCGCGAGGGTGATATTGAGACAGATTGGACCCCAATTACGGACTATCTTTGCGGAGCATATGGCCGCTCAAAAGCTCCAATGAATTGCGACGTCCGCTTCTGGTTCTCAGTTACTCCAATCTCGGGAGTCTCAAGTATGGTTAAAATTCGCTATGAAGAGGTCTGCCAGGATGTTCCAGGAGGAAAGCTTGAATGCCCGAACTCCAATGCTGAGCGCCTGATGCTCGCAATTGCTGCCGATATTGAAGCTGCTGCAGGTATTAGCCGGGAAGACTAAGGCAGCACGCCTTAGGCTTGCGCAACAATCTGCTGAATTAAAACGAAGGGTTTTACGATTACACAAAGAAATTTTGTTTCTGCCTGAGACCAGGCATTTGATTCCTCTTCTTCCGGTCGTCTAAGTAAGCCAGATTCCATCCAGTATTTCACTTTTTCCGTGTTATCGAGCGCAATTTGCTCGGCGGCATCGAGCAAATCAAGTTCTTTTCCGACACAGACTAAGGCGCCGTCTGGCGCAAGCCGCTCCAGCTCAAGCCAGTGCATTTCAGCCATATCTCGAATTAGTGTCTCGCGAATTGTCGACATCAGCGCACTCCCCCTCGCTACGAACCGTAGAGCATCCGAATGATATTTGCTTTTCCTTCAATCTCCCGTGTCCCCGCGCCCACGCCCTGAGCATCAATCTGCTGAAACTTCGGCACCGCAGACCAGCTCGTTACCACCGCAGCAAGTATCGCAGCACCCGTCGGTGTCAGGCATTCTCCAGGAAGCTCAAGTTCGCTCGTCGGAATCTGATACGCGCGCAAGATTTCCACAACGGCAGGAGGCGGAACAACCATGGTTCCATGGGCAGCGGAGATATATCCAGAACCTAGGGTAACAGGAGTGGCCGTAACAGAATCGATGTTGAGGCTACTGAAGGCGATCGCAAACCCCGCAATATCCATGATGGAGTCAAATGCCCCTACCTCGTGGAAGTGAACTTTCTCAATAGAACTACCGTGAACTTTCGCCTCGGCTTCTGCAAGAATCTCGAAAATC
>CAYGNZ010000327.1:0-375 GCA_964351345.1 uncultured Bdellovibrionales bacterium
AGCACCAGATGCGGACCGTAGTCGGAGAAACGTTGCTTACTCTTTAAATGCTAATAATGCGCTTACGCGAGGTTGATACCGACCGTAGGCGCTTTTTTAGTTCAAACTCCTTTCTCCTTTGCCGTACTACTTGTTTGTCTTCTCCGACGGGTCTGTGTTGTACTGCATTTCCATCCGTTGCGTAGGCAACAAAGAGAGATACACATCGCGGCTATAGGCGAAATGGAGGAACAGAGGTGTTTCGAGTTCGAAGAATTTATGATGATACGCTTGATCACGAACCGGGGTTACGTGAGCGGGTGCAAAAATGCCTTTTCCAAGGGTTTCCAGACCTGGGGCCTGAGGCATTTCAACGAATTTTTCGAGCGGTCGATC
>CAYGNZ010000327.1:395-791 GCA_964351345.1 uncultured Bdellovibrionales bacterium
GTGATTCGAGGATATCGCCACTACCTCTACATTGCGGAACAAACAAAGGGTTCCATTCTCGGAGTGGCAATGTGCGGACATCAACTCGAATTAAACTTCTTCTATCTGGACTACATTACCTCGGACCAGCATCGCCGTCGAGGTGGCGTTGGCGAGGCGCTCTATATGAAGGTTCGAGATAAAGCTGCTGCTTGTAACGCGAAGGGATTGTTTCTCGAATGTGCTCCAGCAACGGTCGTTCCAGAGCTACCCGCAAATGAGCTAAAAACAAACAAAGCGCGAGTGAGATTCTACGAACGACTTGGCGCTCGCGTAGTAGAACTTCGTGCATTTGAGGAACCACGCTCTGACGGTAGTAGATGGTGTCTGATGTATGACGGACTGCAAGAGGGAATT
>CAYGNZ010000327.1:801-1984 GCA_964351345.1 uncultured Bdellovibrionales bacterium
GTTTTGGAGCCGCGGTAGTTGATGAGCTTCTCCGAATGAAAAACGCAGCGAGCTGTAGTGCCTCTTATCGACGCAGTATTCTCAAAAGTATTACTGAAAATGCTGCCTCCAAGAAATCAGCTCGAAAGTCCTATCTTCCGCTAAAAGAAGTTAGCGACAACAAAGCGACCTCTGCGAAGCCTGCAAAACACCGCGCTAAGAAAAAACAAGGCGTTGCAACACTTGCAGTCGCAGATGAACGTATCGCATTGATCGAGAACACCGAGCACGCAATTCACCACATCAAAGACAAGGACTACGACGAACTTCCGATTCGCATGAAGCAAATTCGCAACGGTCTTGAGCGTTTGCCTATTTTTGACTCCATACCGACTCGCTCGTATCCCGCTTCAAAACTACGAGCTATCCACGATAAGAAATTTTTAGATTTTCTAACGGCTATCTCGAAAAAACTCGATAAAAAACAATCAGTCTATGCCGAGGTTTTTCCTCTACGAGCTGACGCACGCCTCCCCAAGGAACCCTTCTACCAAATTGGCATGTATGCCACCGATAGCTTTACCCCAATTAATCTAGCCGCTCTAGAAGCTGCCAGAAAGGCCGTTGATTGCGCTTTGACCGCAGCGGACGAAGTTATTCACGGAAGACGCCTCGCCTATGCCTTGGTTCGCCCACCAGGACATCACGCAGAGCGTCGTTCCTTTGGTGGTTTTTGCTATCTTAACTCATCTGCCGCAGCCGCCGAACTTTTGAGCAAGCATGGTAAAGTCGCCATCCTTGATACCGATTACCACCACGGTAACGGACAGCAGTCGATCTTTTATGAACGCGCTGATGTTTTCACCGTGTCCTTACACGCTGACCCTTCACGTGAATATCCTCATTACTCCGGATTTTCAGATGAAAAGGGCCAAGGAGAAGGCGAGGGTTTCAATCTCAACATCAGCCTACCGCTTGGCATAGCGACTGAAGAATATACTCGCGCTCTAAAAAACGCGTTGAAACAAATCCGAGCCTTCGACCCACGCTATTTGGTGCTTGCGCTTGGCTTTGACACAGCGAAAGGAGATCCTACGGGCTCATGGCAATTAGGCGCAAAGGACTTTGAACAAATCGGAATGTTGATTGGCGAGCTCAAGCGTCCGACGGTGATTGTCCAAGAAGGCGGATATCGAACCCAAAC
>CAYGNZ010000327.1:1994-4559 GCA_964351345.1 uncultured Bdellovibrionales bacterium
GGCCATGAACGCGTTCGGATTTTTTAAAGGGCTCTATCAGTCAGCAATGGCGTAGAATATCCCCCCTCGTTCACTATGGCCGTTTAAAAGGCTCAAATCGTGGTAACACAACCGTAGAGAAGTAAGCCCTCCTTCCAATCCCCATCCATTTCCAGACTTCTCGATACTCCACAAACCCCTAACTACCTAGGGTCGAGTTTTTACTACCGCCCTGCTTTTCCTCCCGATTAGGGTATTTCTTCTTTCTCACCCACTACCCCCTCAGATTAGCCTCATCGCGAATACTCATTCTAGTTTAGATGGCACGTAAAATTGCCGATATTCGGTTCGTGGGGATTCTGCGGTTTAAATCTGCTAATCCACGTCTGGACGTCAAGGATTCTGCCGTCCGAAGAATCAAATGGAGTTGCTGTACCCGTGAGCCGAATCACGATAAATTCGAATATTGCCTCGTTAAACGCAGAACGTCGACTTGGCCAATCCACCTCTTCGCTTCAAGATGCATTCAGCCGTCTCTCTTCTGGACTACGTATAAACAAAGCCTCAGACGACGCGGCCGGACTCGCGGTCGCTTCGGCCCTCGAAATCGATCGCAGAGTGCTGAACCAAGGATTGAGAAACCTCAACGATGGCGTATCGTTGATTAGCATTGCCGACGGTGCGCTCAATGAGTTGAGTAACTTAACGATACGCCTCACAGAACTAGCCGAACAAGCGGCAAACGGTGCCCTAAGTAATACTCAAAGAACTGCCCTCGATGAAGAGGCGAGTGCGCTCAAAGCAGAGTTTTTTCGTATTTCGCGTAGCACAAAGTTCAATGGAGAAATGATTTTTGAGGCGGAGTTCGGTGAGCTGCGGCTCCAAGCAGGTTTGGGTGAAGATGGCGGGATTACAGCCTCTCTAGGAGGCGATATCGGGCCCGGAACCTTTGAAACACCTTCAACATATTCGGGACTGGGCTCAACGAACCTCGGCCTTGCGCTTGGGGACTTAAACGGAGACGGCTTACTAGATTTGGTCACTACCGGTTACGGGAATGCAGGGGAGGTGCGATTAGGCGACGGCGCGGGCTCTTTTGGACCTGCGGTATCCTTCAACTCCACGCTGAGCACTCGCAATGTTTCCCTCGGAGACTTGAATGGGGACGGTATACTGGACGTCGTCGGCACATCGGCGGATCTCGCCGTCAGTCTCGGGAATGGGGACGGGAGTTTTCAGGCCAGGCAGCTCTTTTCAAGCTCAGGAATTACCACTCGGAGCCATGCGTTGGGAGATTTTAATGGTGATGGCGTCTTAGATGCCGTTGTTGCAGGAAATAGCGGCGCAGCAGGTAGATTCGGCGTCACGCTTGGGGATGGTGCAGGTGGTTTTGAAGCTTTTAACTTCACGAATGATGGTTCCGACCGAGTCTATACTGTCTTGGTCGGCGATCTTACCGGTGATGGCGTATTGGACATCGTTAACGTCGGCCGTGGTGACAGCTATGCCGGTGGTCAGGTCTCCGTTTTCCAAGGGGACGGGACTGGCTCATTTAGCGCAGTAACTTCTTTCATCGCAAACGGCACCTATTCAATCTACGCGGCGGATTTAGCGGATTTAGATGGAGACGGTGCGCTTGATCTTGTCATCGATGCTCACGACGGTGGAGGTTCAAGAGTCGTTGGAATACTCAGGGGAGATGGCGCCGGTTCATTTAGCCAAACAGAAACTCTTCTTACTCCGACTGGAGCCACTGGTGGCGTCTCGATCGCAGACATCAACGGTGACGGCAATCTTGACATCGCCAACATTGGTGCATCGGGCGGAACGGCCACATTGACGATATTCCTTGGAAACGGTGACGGCACATTTGACACAGCGCACACCCAGTCAGTAGCTGCAACAAGTGCCAGAAATTTGGCGTTTGGCGATTTGAACAACGATGGCGTTGCCGATTTAGTGGGCGCTGCAGCGGTTGGAGGTCAGGGTGCGAATCATGTTTTCTTGAGCGAAACAACGACTGGCCTCTCTCCTCTACTGGATTTTTCACTGAACACCCTCGCGGATGCGCGGCAGGCCCTTCCTCTGCTTCAACGAAAACTTGAGCTTCTCGCTTCACAGCGAGGACAGCTAGGAGCATTCGAAGCGCGTCTTACTTCAGCAATCGCAACGGCCGGCGTAACAGAGGAAAATTACATCTCAGCTAAAAGTCAGATTACCGACGCTGACGTCGCCGTTGAGTCCGCGAAATTGGTTCGAAGTCAAATACTTCAACAA
This sequence comes from uncultured Bdellovibrionales bacterium, assembly GCA_964351345.1. Classification (GTDB taxonomy): domain Bacteria; phylum Bdellovibrionota_C; class UBA2361; order SZUA-149; family SZUA-149; genus SZUA-149. Next base: position 4,251 of record CAYGNZ010000327.1, read on the forward strand.
GCAGGTGCGGCTATCCTTGCTCAAGCGAATCAAACTCCTGCACTCGCCCTGACTCTCTTGGCGTAAGACTTCCCGTCGCTCGGCCCAAACCTTCTCCGACTGTAATTATTCGACAAACTCGAAGGGAAGAGCACATAAACCACTAATTTTTTGGGCAAGCTCCCTGGCTTTTTCCTCTTCGTCGCTGTCGTATCCGAAGGTAGCAACACTAAGTCGTTTTTCTTTTTCTCCCTCTTCTGCGGCATGGAGTAGACCTACGACGAAGATAAAACTAGTGCTTCTCTTCGAGCCTGAGCCGCTTTCTTTTTT
>CAYGNZ010000328.1:0-830 GCA_964351345.1 uncultured Bdellovibrionales bacterium
CATACAAACTCAGTGGCCTCTCCAGTGGCAGCGTGAGTCTTGATGTGGAGCGAACACGGGAAACGGGCATTATGGTGCTCTGCATTTGTTTGCTTTCTCTAGGGCTCGTCGCGCTTCCGCCCGAGCTCGTGTCAACTCGTGTAAAAAGCAGGTCGTCGCGGCAGGCGCATCGAAGTTCCTCGCGTCGCTATTCCTCCACGCACCGAGAGCGCGTGGTGCACGTGCTCCAATCATTGGTGGTCATCACGGGAGTGGTGCTCAGTGTCGTTGCGATTGCACATTGGACCTTGCAAGCGAGTAAGCTGTTTGGGATTTTTGCCCCCACTCGCACACTCTACTCAGGGACGACCCCTCACTGGCCGTTTGTAAATCCGGATCATCTTGCGATTTTCCTTGAGGTTGCAATCGTGACTGCGGGTGCCTTGTTTTTTCGCTCTCTCTATATCTCACGAGAGGACGCCCGCCGGGGCTCAAGCGAGGCTCGAGCATCAGTGATTACGTTTTTCCTTCAACCAGAGAAGTTTGGGCGCCTCGTGTATCTCAGTGCGGGAGTGTTGCTGATGCTGCTTTGTTGTTTGCTCACGCTCTCACGAGCGGCGAACAGTTTAGCGCTGTTTGGTCTTGCGGCTCTGGGTATTACCTACCTCCGGGTAATGCCGAAATCGCATTATGCTCGTGCTGCGGTCCCTGCAAAAGCAAACGGGGAGAAGAAATCATTTTTCTCCAAGCCGATGCTGCGTCGAATGGGTCTTGCTTTTTTCTGCGTGTTCGCCTTCGCCTCACTTGTCTCCTTTCTTCTCGGGGAGTCCTCTCGACATGCCTTGTATGAA
>CAYGNZ010000328.1:840-4521 GCA_964351345.1 uncultured Bdellovibrionales bacterium
CGGGTCGATTGCGGGCGCACGGTAAAAGATGATCTCATCCGATCGGACTTAGCGAGAGCGTCTTGGGAGGTGTTTCAAGCGAATCCGCTGCTAGGGGTGGGTCTTGGAAATTGGCATGTCGCTGCGGGCGAATACGGCTCGGAGGAGTTTGCTGGTTTTAGTTTGGACTTTGCCCACAATGAGCTGTTGCAGCTTGCAGCAGAGGTAGGCGCGCTTGGTACGGGGATAGTGCTGTTGGGTCTTGTGGCGGTGATGTTTTGGACCGTGAAAGCACTACGGAGTGAGCTTCCCGCGGTGGTGCGACTGGATTTGATTGGTACGACGTTGGCGCTGAGTTTACCGATTGTACACAGTTTCCTAGATTTCCCACTGCACTTGCCCGCGTTGGCTTTTCTTCTTGCGGTTTGCCTTGCACTTCATCTTCGAATGTTGCATTGGATAGAGCTCTCGAGAGGAAGTTTCCCGCAGGCGAGAAGCCGACAGCGTCTGATGATGGATCAACTCGTTGCCAGTGGAAAATAATTCGCGAGTCACACGCCACACCTCGCTGATCTTTCAAAGCTATGAATTCAACTCCTCATTCAGTACCATCTAATTCCTCCTCTCCTTGCTACATCCTTGGCATTTCGGCGTTCTATCACGACTCTGCAGCCTGCCTGCTTCGTGACGGAGAGATAGTTGCCGCCGCGCAGGAAGAGCGCTTTACCAGAAAGAAACATGATGCCCGTTTCCCGGAATCCGCAGTGGCCTTCTGCTTGGAGCAAGCAGGAATTGAAGTTGAGGACCTGGCCTACGTGGCGTTTTACGATAAGCCCTGGATAAAGTTTGAACGTCTTCTTGAAACCTATTTGACCTTTGCGCCCGCTGGTTTGTCCTCGTTTCTTAAAGCGCTTCCCTTATGGCTAAAAGAGAAACTGTGGATGGGGGATCACATTAAGAAGATCCTCGGGTATGAAGGAGAGATTATTTACCCTGAGCACCATCAATCCCATGCCGCCTCGGCGTTTTTCCCATCTCCATTTGAGCATGCAGCGATTCTGACTATTGACGGTGTTGGCGAATGGGCAACCGCTTCCTGGGGACAGGGTAGGGGAAACAAAATCGAACTCAGTCACGAGCTGAAGTTCCCCCATAGTCTGGGACTGCTCTACAGTGCCTTTACCTACTACACGGGTTTCAAAGTCAACTCTGGTGAATACAAGGTAATGGGACTGGCGCCGTACGGTGAGCCGGTCTACGTCGATCTGATTCTACAGCATCTGCTTGATTTGAAAGAGGACGGCTCGTTTCGTCTGAACATGAAGTATTTTAACTACTGCCAAGGCCTGACCATGACCTCAAAGGCCTTTGACGAGCTTTTTGGCGGGCCTCCTCGAAAACCCGAATCGCAGATAACGCAACGCGAAATGGATCTCGCGCGTTCGATTCAAGAGGTAACCGAGATAATCATGCTCCGTATGGCGCGGCATGTTCGTGCAGTTACCGGCGAGCAAAACCTAGTGCTTGCCGGTGGAGTCGCCTTGAACTGTGTGGCAAACGGTAAAATCATCCAAGAAAAGATTTTCGACTCGGTGTGGATTCAGCCTGCGGCGGGAGATGCGGGTGGTGCCTTGGGTGCGGCAATTTTTGCGTGGCATCAGGTGCTCGGTAAAGAACGTGTCGTCGATGGCGAGATGGACACGCAGAAAGGCTCCTATCTAGGGCCGAGCTTTACTACCGAATCTATTGCGCAATGGCTCAACGAGAAAGGCTACCCCTACGTGCGACACGCCAACGGAGGAGCACCAAGTTCTGCTGCGGAAGCGATCGCAAATGGGAAAGTGGTCGGCTGGTTTAGCGGTGGTATGGACTTTGGCCCACGAGCTCTCGGTGCGCGTAGTATTCTTGGTGATCCAAGAAGTCCCGAGATGCAATCGGTGATGAATCTAAAAATTAAGTATCGGGAGTCGTTTCGTCCATTCGCCCCGAGTTGTCTCGGTGAGGATGTCGCACAGTATTTCGAGTTAGATTCTTCTCAGGACTCTCCGTATATGCTCGTGGTTGCACCGGTGAAGCAGGAGCGTCGAAGAGCGATGAGCAGCGAAGAGCAAGCACTCTTTGGTATTGAAAAGCTCAAGGTCACGCGCAGTGATTTGCCGGCAATTACGCACGTCGACTATTCAGCTCGTGTGCAAACCGTCAACCCGCAGCGAGCCCCTCGATATCATCAAATGATTTCTCGATTTAAAGAACTCACCGGTTGCGGGGTGGTGATTAATACCTCCTTTAATGTTCGTGGTGAGCCTATCGTGTGTACGCCAGAGGATGCGTATCGTTGTTTCATGAGAACGGAGATGGATGTGCTCGTGTTAGAAGACTGTGTGCTGGAGAAAAGTGCGCAACCTGCATGGGATCACGATGAGAATTGGCAGGATGAGTATGAGCTCGATTAAGTTGACGGAAAGTGAGCAGGTAGAGAAACGCTGCAGGGAGTTCGGGCAGCTGATGGGCTTGGTCTTTATCTTAGCCGGTGGGTATCTTTTGTGGGATGCGGATCCGAGCAGTCTCTACTTTTTTAGTATTTCTTTTGTCTTTTTAATTGCCGCGATTTGGATGCCGCTCGCGCTCGGGCCGCTTGAGCGTGCGTGGATGGCCTTTGCCGAAAAGCTTTCAGTGGTGATGACGTATGTCATCGTGACGCTGACATTTTTCTTAGCGATTACTCCCATGGGCTTCTTACTTAAATTACTGCGGAAGGATCTCTTGGGGCTTGCGCTTGAGCCTGAAAAAAGCTCCTATTGGGTGCCCGTACCAGAGGATGGTCCTGGAACAAGGCCGTTTTCCCCATTTTAGTGTTCAGCGTTTTCCTGAGGTGCTTCCAAAGGCTGTATTACGGGAGCTCTTCGCTGCGGGAATCAGACGCGGGAATGATGCGATATAAGGAATAAGAAAGTGGCAAATTCAAAGCTGAAAATGATTTGGGACTTCCTGCGAGTGCGCAAGAAGTGGTGGTTGGCCCCAATTATTCTTTTTACCCTGCTAATCAGTTTGTTAATCGTGCTTGCGGAAGGTTCTGCAGTTGCGCCGTTTATTTATACTCTTTTTTAAGGTGTGAGGTAGGAAGTCGATAGACGAGATTTTCCGCAGTGAACATGTTGAGCGAACCAAAAAAGATTGCAGTAATTGGCCTTGGCTACGTGGGCCTGCCTGTGGCACTTGCGCTGGCCAAGAGATTTCCTGGCACCGTCGGCTTTGATATCTCTGCCTCCCGAGTGACAGAGCTTACAAATGGTCGGGATTCAAATGGGGATCTTCGTGATGAAGAGATAGCCTCTTCTCCACTGAGTTTCACCGCAGATGAGTCGATGCTCAAGGGTGCCGACTTTATCGTCGTCGCCGTTCCCACGCCAATCGATCACCATAAACGTCCTGACTTAGGTCCGCTTGAATCAGCTTCGCGCCTGGTTGGACGAGTGATTGAGAAGGGTGCCTGCGTGGTGTTCGAGTCGACGGTCTATCCTGGCGTCACCGAAGATGTTTGCGGGCCAATTATCGCTGAGCATTCCGGATTACAAGCCGGTGTGGATTTTACTCTCGGCTATTCGCCAGAGCGAATTAATCCAGGTGACAGAGAGCACACCCTTGAGCGGGGGATAAAAGTCGCCTCGGGGCAGTACGATGCAACGCTTGCGCGAGAACCCT
>CAYGNZ010000329.1:0-4519 GCA_964351345.1 uncultured Bdellovibrionales bacterium
TGAAGACCCTGAGGGGGGAGTACTTTTTCGTCCTCTCGTGCTCACCCTTCGTGCACTTGGCCAAGAGCCGCAAGCATACCGCTCTCTCGCAATTTCGACGTTTTACTCCTTGGTGACACTGCGGGTGAGTGGGTACAACCTACTCGACGACACCCTTGCGCTGGAGCCCGAGGCTCGAACATGGTTTGAGGAGATGGCTCGTGAGGACAAGCCAATTGTCCCGTATCAGGCAGAGGTCGCAAGAGATGGGTTTCTGTCTGTCCTACAGTACATGGAAACCACTCTGGGAGAGCGCTTGCGAACCGGTCCAGCACTGCGGAGCGCAACGGCAAAACTCGGGGATTAAATGTGAATTGTCGTTAGGAACTTTTCGTGTCGCTACTTGAACTACTTGCGCTTTCAGATGAGGAGGAAGTCGTAGAGTAACTAGTCGTCTCTTTTTTACTCTCCTTGGATTCTGATTTGTCTGAACTGTTAGGTGTAGAGCTTGCTGAGGAAGCGCTCGAGCCGTAATCAGTCTTGTACCATCCGCTCCCTTTTAAATGAAACGAGGAGGCAGAGACCAGGCGACGGACTTGCTCCGTGTCACCGCAACTGGGACAAACCGATATCGGGTCCTCAGACATCTTTTGACTCGCTTCGAACTTATGATCGCAGGCAAAGCATTGATACTCGTAAGTCGGCATGACTTCTTACCTTCCTATTCCACTGGTATTATCTAATTGTCTCGGGTGCTCTGAATCCCGGGGTTCTGAAACGAGGGCACTCCCCTCAGCCAGAGGCCGCCTACGTTAAGCCCCTTGGGTCCAGGGGTCAAGCCCGTCACCGTTTCCCCGTAGTGCCGGTTTCACGTTAGCCAACATGCACCACACCTGAGTTTGCGATAAACTGCTGGCCATACTGATGCAGTGTTTCCACCAGGAACTTATCGAGGAAAAAAAGCCCTAAGAATAAGAGAATAGGGCTTAGGTCAAACATCCCCAAGGGGGGTAGTTTTCCACGAACTCTTACCAGCACCGGCTCTGTGGCAGAGTAGATGAATTGAACGATAGGATTTCTTGGATCAGGACTCACCCAGGACAAAATCACATGAGCAAGAAGCAGCCAGTAAAAAATAACTATTACCATGTGCAAAATACCCGCCACCGCAATCAATAGATTTCCCAATGCAATCATTTTTCATCCTTAGTTAATTTTTGCGATTCGCACCCACTTGGGTTTCTGCCTATCGCTACTTCTTTCCTTGCTCAACGGAGCGCCGCATTGCTGCCTCAACTGCTGAAATGATACTGCCACGCACCGCACCGTTTTCCAACATCTGAAGCCCGGCAATCGTCGTTCCACCTGGAGAAGACACGAGATATTTCAATTCTGCGGGTGTCAGTTGTTTTTCTATGAGCAATGAGGCTGCCCCGCGAACGGTTTCTGTAGCAAGCTGATGAGCGACATTCCTGCTGAGCCCTATGCGCACTCCACCGTCAATGAGTGCTTCGAGAAACAATGCAACGTAGGCCGGCCCACTCCCAGAAAGCCCTGTAACTGCATCCAATTCCTCTTCGCGCTCAACGACAAGTGTTGAACCACAGAGCGCAAACAACTCTCTGGTAAATGCCAAGTCATCTGCATCCAGGGAAAATAAACAACTCACGCCTTGCCCCACTTCGCAGGCAAGATTCGGCATTGCCCGCACAATTCTCAGCGGTGCCCCTGCGTAGTGCTCCAGTTGGGCGATACGCACGCCGGCGGCTACCGAGACGAGCACCGGTGAGGGGAACCCCGTACGGAGGTTCGGCAAGGTCCGTACTACCTCTTCGACAACTTTCGGTTTGACCGCCAGGAGTATCAGATCCGCGTCTTTCGTCGCGTCCGCTGCCTCCGTGCAGGCTTGAATGCCCAGTTCTGTAGCGAGCTGCTGGACGGGGTCACGTGCCGGGTCAAAGACCGAAATCTGAGAGGATGCGAGTAGACCGCTTCTTGCGATTCCTCGTACAAGAGCGGTGCCCATGCTTCCGCATCCGATGAACGCTACTCTTCGTTCCGCGAGTGGTTTAATATCGTTCTCGCTCATCTCTTGCTCCTCTTGCTAGTTCGTTGAACGCTCACCAAAAATAGATGTTCCGACTCGCACAATTGTTGCGCCTTCCTCTATCGCCCACTGAAAATCAGCACTCATCCCCATCGATAGCTCCGGTAGCGCGACACGATACTCGGATTGAAGCGAATCTCGAAGTTTCGCAAGTGCTTGAAATTCCGCTCGACGAATACTCTCGGACTCTCCTGGCTCCGCCCAGGTTCCAATAGTCATCAACCCTTTGAGACAAAGATTTGTCTGCTCTAGAAGCTCCCCGCATAGCTCACTTGCTCCTTCGGGCAGCACACCGGACTTCTGCTCATCATGAGCGATGTTTACTTGTAGCAAGACGTCTTGCAAAACGGAACTACGCTCTGCCTCGCGATTGAGCGCTTGAACCAAGGAAGATCGGTCCACTGTTTGGATTAAGGAAAATGTTCCCACGCAGTATTTCACCTTGTTTCTCTGCAATGCTCCCGTGAGATGAAGGGAAACATCTGACGGCATCGTTTCAAATTTATCGATAGCCTCCTGAACGTAATTCTCACCGAATACCAGCTGACCTGCCTGATATGCTTCGCGAATCTCAGGAAGAGATTTTTTCTTGCTAACCGCACAGAGCGTGATGTCTTCGGGACGACGTCCGACTCGATTTGCCGCGGCTGCAATTTGCGACCGTACTTCTTGAAGTCTCGAGGCGATATTCATTGCCCTCGCACCGCGACTAGATTCGCACTTGACCACAATTTATTTTCTTCCAACACCAAGGCAACTTCCGCCAAAGGCAGTCCAACCACGTTAGTATACGAGCCATCAATTCTGGTAATAAACGCCGCAGCCTTTCCCTGAATTCCGTAGGCACCTGCTTTATCGAGAGCCTCTCCCGTTGCGACGTAACTAAGAATCTCATCCGCACTCATCGCACGCATTTGAACTTCAGTAACCACCGCTTCGGTATGGGCGCTCGAGGTTTCACAATTCAATAGGGAGAATGCACTCACCACGCTGTGCACTCCGCCTTGTAATCGCTGCAACATTTCACAAGCGTGTTCTGGAGTCTCTGGCTTACCGAAGATCTGCCAGCGCTGTTCAATGCGTTGAGCAACAATGGTATCGGCTGCGAGCACGAATCCCTGTGTAACCGTGGCAGCAACCGCGCGCGACTTCTTTTCAGCTAGAATTTTTGTCAGCTCAATCGGATCTTCGCCATCAACAAAGGACTCATCGACATCTGGAGATTTGATGGAAAAATCAAGGCCGATGCTGGAGAGTAACTCGCGGCGGCGAGGTGAGGCCGAGGCAAGGACGAGTGCATTTTTTCCTGGTGTATTCATGCGTAATTGCTGGGGTTGAAAATTATCTGTGGGAAAACTCCTCGCAGATTAGGTCACATTGATAATTCTCACAATTTTAACCAGAGATTTTAAAATCTCAAATGGCATTTTGATTGCTATGGCAGCACCGCTGTGCTAGCTCTTAGCGCGTCTGAAGCATGCTTTTTCATTCGATCTTTTCTAGTTTCAATTTCGGTAATTGAGCTTCTCCTATTTGCTTAGAGATCTCGTTCTCGTTCAGCTTGAGCTGCATGTTTTGGCCATCCTTTGTGATTACCGGGTAAGATAATCGGCTAATCTTACCTTCCCAGCCAAAACGCGATTGTATCGAACAATTACGCTCACCTGCAGTCGAACGCGATAATCCCGCGTAACATTTTCTTTTAGACGCGTCGCAGGTTCTTCTAGCCGTATCGCGGGGATTCTCCCATTCTTCTAGCGGTTTCCAGGGGTTCTTCCATTCTCGACGGTCAAGATTTCAAATAGTATTCGCTCGCCAATTCCTAAATTGATTAGAACATTCTTTACTAAACGCCGCCCTTTAGATTGAACGTGGCAAGAAAAACACTGTCTGCATGAAACTCACGAACGTCAAACGACGCCGATCCAAAAGAAAAGACAAAAGGCACCTCAGTAGTGTCAGCGCCGATGAGAGCTTAGTAAAAGTTCAACGCCTCTTTGAATCTGGACACGAACTTGACCTCGGTGGTCGCAGCGACAGTGCCGACGCCGTCTATCGTCATACGATTGAAATCCTTGAGGACCTCTCGGACCAATCAGTTTCTATTAGTGAAGTCGCAAAAATCGCCCAGAGTCATGGCGAGGAGCTGTTTCGAATGGGTCGGTTCTCCAAAGCCCGACTTGCCTTCGAACGCTCTCGCGAGTTGCTCGACTCACTGATTGTTCTTGATGCTTCCCACGGAACCATTTACGCGCTCACGCAAACTCTCGCTTGGCTTGCGCGCTCTCAACGAAAGACTGGGCGCGGAAAGGAATCTTGCCGTACCTATGAACGCTGCATCTCTTTACTTCGAACCTTGCGTAACTTCCCACAGTGCAAACGTGATCTTGAGGCAATTGAACATCGCCTGGCTACTGCGCTATTTGGCTACTC
>CAYGNZ010000330.1:0-4503 GCA_964351345.1 uncultured Bdellovibrionales bacterium
TCTCTTGCCTGACGCATCGCAACTGACAGTCGATACAAGTTATTGAGTATCACCGCGGTGAAAGCAGCGTTTCTATCGGGAGCGTTGAGCACCGCTTCACTGAGTGCGGGTCCTTCGGTTGCTTGTGTGAGCACTTCTTCCAGCATTATTGTGGTAAATGGGGGAACGAGAAATCCTCGGGCACCCGCTCGGAGTAAACCAAATACGTCGTCAATACGAGGCTGGTCAGAAATCGCGATCATGATTTGATCAGAGTCTTGATCGTAGAGCGCAGTGACAAAATCGTGGGCAGACATGTCAGTTGATTTTGCTTCGAACACAATATGAGTGAAGGGGCGAATCTTACTTCGTTCGAGTGCTTGCACGTGCGTTGCCGTGGCACTAATTTGGCTAAAGCCAAGGGCTTTCAGCGCCTGACGAAGCTGACTACTAGTTCCTCCCTTTGCGCACACCACTAACACCGAGAATCCTCCTCGGTCGTGTTTCATGCTTTTTGACGATTTTAAGTCTGCCAAGTCTCTTCTCTCCGATCGTTGAGTGGTAGTATCTGAATCGACCGTCAAATGAATCCGCTTAAGGCCTTTTTAGAAAAAAGCCTAGTGAATTTCATGGGTTTTGTCGCTGAGTAGGGCTTGAACTAGCGGTTTTTGCCGCTAAGTGTCGAAAAATTCAGCCTTTCACTGAGAACTTTTTAGCCCCAAATTTGGGTATCTCGCCCGATCGCAGTAAGCTTCGCCCCCGGGGCAGAAGATTTACGGATAATCGCCGCTGCAACTTGCAGTGGAGGAAAGTCGGGACACCAAAGAGTGAGTCGGCTGCTAACGGCAGCTTGGAGTGATCCAGAGAAAGTGCCACAGAAATTAAACCGCCATTTGCAAGTCGAATGGTAAGGGTGAAACGGTGGGGTAAGAGCCTACCAGCGTGAGAGGCAACTCTTACGGCTTGGTAAACCTCGGCTGGTGCAAGACCGAATTAAGGGGACTTCTTGAAAGAGAAGACACGGCTACTCGTCGTTTACCCTTGGGTTGCGTCGCGTAGATGAATGATTATCAACCGCTAACGCGGTAACAGAATCCCGCTTACAGTGATCTTCTGCCCCTCTTTTTCCTGCCTTTCGATTTACTTCTAATCCATCTCTACTTTCCGCATTTTCTTGAGAGGTAGATTGCATCAGTTGAGGCGTTTTGCCTCAGCGGAGAATTTTCTAAGTATCGAGAATTAGTGCGTTTCGATGATCGGCAAAAGTTGGCACGGCCTTGCAATAGCAGAGGTAGGAAATCTACGTCATGCAAAACAAGGAGTCGTGTATGCAGACCAAAAATCAAATTCCAAGCAAGAACAAAGATCTCGTCAAAGAACACATGCCGTATGCAACGGCGATTGCGAGAAAATTCAAAAGAGAGCGGCCGAATATAGAAATCGAGCTAGACGACTACATCGCTGCCGCCTTTCTCGGTCTCTGCGATGCGGCGAGCAGATACGATGCAACGCAAGGACATTCATTTCGAAGCTATAGTTTTCTTCGAATTCGAGGCTCGCTCTATGACCTACTGCGAAAGACAGTTGGTATTTCGCGAAGCTGTTTTGAAGACGTTACTGAATCAGGTGAAGAGCTGTCTGAGTCGAGCGAGGAGTATAGTCCGAGAAGTTCATCATTCAAGATGTGTAACGACCTCAATGGACTAAGTAGTCTTGCCGTCGTTATCGAAGAGTATGGACTAAGAATTCATCGTCAAGGCGAAGATGGACCCGCGTTGAGCTACGCCAACGGGTTTGATCCTGAGGAGGCCGCTGCAAATCGAAGTCTCGGACGTTGCCTAGAGCGTTCGATGGCTGAACTCACCGAAAAACAAAAGCATGTGGTCTATCGCCGCTACTACCATGCAGAAACCTTTGATGAGATAGGCGCCGAGCTCGACGGAGCTTCTCGAAGTTGGCTCTCAAGAATGCACGGGAAGGCGTTGAAGAGCATGCGGGAGCGTTTGCAGTACGAGGACGTGCAGTGTGATGAGAGGATGCGAAACCATGAATAGGATTGTTCAGATTGTGTTACTGGGGCTAATCCAGATCGGCTTTGTGGCCTGTGACGAAGAAATCCTTCATGATCTAGATGAGCTCCAGGCAAATAGCGTGCGTGTGGCGCTGGCAAAAGCAGGAATCGAGGCATGGAAAGAACAGCGTGGTTCCTCATGGTCCGTTGGAGTTTCATCTCCTGATGTGACCACTGCGCTCTCGTTACTCGATTCAAAGCGAGTAATTCGACGTCCGAGACATGCGCCATCTTCTTCAAGTTTGATTCAATCACGAGAAGAAAGGACGTACTTTGTCGAACGAACCTTAAGTACTGGTTTAGAGCAAACCCTTGAGCGAATTCCAGGGATGCTCGAAGCACGGGTCCACATCAAGCTTGCCGAGAAGCCCTCGTATTCTCAATCGAAAAAGAAACGCGGCGGCTCCGCAAGCGTGCTCCTGATACAAAGTACGAGCGTTGATACGGACCTACAAGCAGTAAAGGAACTGGTCGCGGGCGCATCTGGTCTTTCGGAAGCTTCAATTGCGGTAGTCACCGTAGTTGAGAATCCAAAACTAGAGCCTACTTCTCCAGAACCCGCTGAGCAAAATACTCAACCTACTTTTAAAGAAAAAATAACGACATCTATTCGCTCGCATCGATCAATCATTCTCTCATTCGCCCTTGTCCTTTTTCTTGGTGTCGGAGCGCACCTGGTGCTTCGTGCACTGAAGAAAACCCAAGAGCGCTTGCGAGGAACAGAGTCTGAAGGAAGTGCCGGTGAATGACTTGCTGCTGATGGAGAGACTCTCAACCTGTAGGCTTGATCAAAAGCGACATCGCTTGGCGATACTGGAATCGGAGCGAGTACAGAAGGTCCTCCTTGGTATTATCCAGAGAGTTGAGGAGTTGTTGCGTGCTACCGACTGTCCTTGCAGCCTTGAGGCAGTGAGAACGTTCGAGGTTTCCCCCCAAGATACTTCTGACTATCACCGCATCGGTTTAGAATTGCTAGGCTGCCGGTTCTTTCTTTACGCCTCTTCGCAGGTCTTTCAGACTCGCTCCGAACTCCTTCACCTTATCGAGACTGTGTTGAAGTCTCGTGCAGAGTTCGAATGGCCCAACGTCATCATTGATCATACGGAGGAGAAGAAAACGCTCTCAAGTACGACAGGTATTCGACTTACACTCCGAATACGATCGCACATCCAGACAACATTGTTCGTACAATTCGATGAAAGGGCTCTGCTGCGTGTGAAAGCATATAGCGAGCAGCTCGCAGTCCCGTTACGGCGCCGAAAACTCCTCCGCAGACTTCAAGTCCCAATGAGACTTACCTACCAATTTGAAGTGAAGTCTCTCGCAACGCTTCTTGCCATAAAAAAAGGTGGTTCGCTTGCGCTTACCAAGCAGGAAGGGATTTCCGAGGGGTGGAGCTTGTGTGAGGAAGGAGAGGGAAGCAATCAAGGGAAAGCAATCGCGATGCAAGCTATCCGCTTCTGTCCGAAGCGGAAAGCTCTAGTATTGCGCTTTACCGAGTCTCAACGAAAAGGAAAGCGGAAAATGGAACAACTAAAAAAGCAATTGGAAAGCACATTTGAAAATTTGGGTGTCTCGCTGTCAGTGGAACTGGGTGTGGTAAGGCTGAACGTGTTGGAGTTAATCGATCTTTCTCCTGGCAGTGCGGTAGAGTTCTCGGTCCCTTTGAATGACACCGTTTGCCTCAAAGCGGGAGATGAAATCGTCGCCGAGGCTCGACTTGTCGAGCGAGATCAGCGGCTCATGCTGCAAGTGACAAAGGTATGTAACGCTCAACCGAGTGCAGACGCAACAAATCTCGAAAGACAACGATTACACTTTCAAGACCCAGAAGAGGAAGCGGTCGTAACTTGCTAGACATCGCTGGAGAAGTCGCAAAGTGATGGTACGACCGATGGCCTTGCTGTGGAATGAGATAGGCAAACTTCAGATTTAGTATGTAGAGGGATTGAGGATATGAATGGACCAACCGGACTCTATCAAAACGGGATTCTGCAAGGCATTGCGCAAACCGCAAGCGGCATAGCGCAGCATTTACCTGAGCCAATCGCTCGTGGCGTTGACTTTGCCTCAAGCCTCGCTCGCGCTGCGACCAATACCACCACGCTTGATGTCTCTCCCGCCTACCAGGAACTGATTGATAAACAGATAGAGACGCAAATGGAGCTGCAACAAGTAAGCTTCATCTCCAATATCGAGCGCTCAAAGCACGAAACTCGAATGGCTGCGGTAAGAAACATCAGAGCTGCGTGATCGACTCGAACCGTATACCTGCGTAGCAATGTATCAATCTCAGCATGCGCTACTGCGCATGCCGATGAAGGGAAAAATAAAATGGAAGTAAATTCAAACTCCTCAAGTAGTAGCTCTGCGAATTATCAACGAATAATGAACCTCTCGACGAGCAATAGCGAAGTGATGGAGATCATTCGGCGAACATTTGACTCAGGCGA
>CAYGNZ010000331.1:0-4488 GCA_964351345.1 uncultured Bdellovibrionales bacterium
CCCCCTTTGCCGAGGTCCGAGCGGCTGCCTGTGAGGCACTAGGCGCGGCCCCAGAGGAGAAAGTGAAGCGATATCTTGCAGCACTGATCCTACTTCGCAGCGACTCCAACCCAGAGGTAGCCCGTATGGCAAGCTGGGCTGCGGGACGCCTTGGTGCTCAGCCAGTCCTCTCTGAACTTCGTGCTGCAATTAACGCTGACATGCCTATGCAGCGTTTCGCTTCCCCCGCTCAAGCAGGGAGTCTCAGGCAGCGAATTTGCTGGCTTTTGTGGACTATTTCTTTTCGCTGGATGATACCGCTCGGCAAACTTCTATTCGCCGGTGCTCGCCCAAAAGCAAAGAAATCAGCTCGCGTAAAGCGCTGATTGCTCAATTAAGACAATGGTTCATCGATGCGCCGTTGTCTTTCTCTTATCAATAATTTGTAGATATCGTGGATAAAAAAGGAACGAGCTGGTGGCGTCTTAACAAACCACCCGCTCGCTCCTTTCTCAGAAGTCTTGCGGGATTCGATGAATCCGCAGGGACGATTCGGTAATTTCGAGAATCCCGATAACTTTCCCCTTATGTTCGCCCTCTTCGGTGCAAACAACCGGGCAGCCATTCCATGCAGGTCGGTAGAAGAAGCCCTTACGGTCAATCTCCCAGGTATCCTGCTGAACAGTTAATCGCTCTGCATCGATCGCGCGGCCTCGGCCACCACGAATAACGAGCACGCAATCAACTGGCTCGGTAAGACTGACGAACTTTTCTTTAGGCCACGCAAGTTGCGTATCGACCTTTAAGCTCATCAACCCTAAATCACTCGAAACACTGCGAACCGCTCCGCGGGTAAACAGCTTTTCATCGATGTAGAACTCTGAACTCCCAATTTTCTCCTCGGGAAGAGTTGGCTGTAGGAGCCGCTTCAAGCCAAGGAGGCCTTTTTCTGTCGCGATTGCCAGACCTTCAACTTCTTGCCAGTCGGGTTGCCGAATGGAAAAAGTGCCACGGGGGGGACGGAACTTCAACGTGGTCCCGTACACCGTGGGAAGGGCACCGTCTTTTTTGCTTAGCACCTGGCGGGTTGTCGGCTTCCATGTGAGCCAACTTGCCTCAGGTTCATCGTGAAGCGAAAAGCGCGGTAAGTTTTCGCCTTCGAAGTCAACGAGCCGTCCACCGTCGAGCGGTGTGCGAAACTCGATTTCGGTGCGATCAAGTCTGCGAATCATCTGATGCAGCTCAGCAAGATGAATCTCTGGCGGCTCCCAATCCAGGGGATTGACGCCACCATTCTTCTTAAACTGCTTCATCCGCACAGACTGAGCTTTGAAAAACACCGACTTCGTCGTAATCAGTCCTTGGGCCCGAGGATACACTCGAACGTTGACGAACACCGAACCACCGTCACTTGCCCAGCTTGAGCTGTGCACGTAGCCAGCGACGGAGTCGTGATACGTTACAAGTGAATCCGGTTCGACCCAATAATCTGAAACGAGTCGAATCTCTCGTTCGTTTGGATGAGGCAAGAGCATCGGTGGTTGACCGATCTCAGCAACGAGATTGCTCTCAAATTCCTCATCTGCGGGAGCGAGAGGATCAACAAGGGCATACAGATGTGGACCCATCAACAGGGTGCTCGCATCTTGGCCTTCAATTCCTCGAAACGAGAGCTGGGCGAGATTGACCCAGACTCGAGTGCTTGCGCGAGCGATGCGACACTTCTCGGGATTGGTCTCAAATAGCCGCACGTGTGCTGCTATCATTTGTGAATCACTCTCTCGATGAAGTCGTTCGACGATGCCTTCGACTTTGCCATTGACGCGAAAATCGGCAGGAGCTTCAAGCCCATACACGTCGCGACAGCGAACAATGATCGAAATGCTTTGGGGGGAGAGTCTCGGATCTGGCGGAAGCCCGGGCTGGATGGAGAAGGTATCAGTTTCTTCTCCCTCTTCTGCTCCGGGTACCATCACCAAGGCACTCCCCGCAACAAGCCGCCCTTCACCAAAGGTGCGAAGTCGCTTTACGCGAGTGTAGTCGACATACACCTTGTTACTGCTACGCCGGGTAGCAGCGTGTAGCGTAGGATCATCAAGTAAGCGAACCACGAGACGTCTCACGCCGCTTGCGCGACGTTGGATCTCAATCACCTCACCACAGTTGTCTCCCACAAACTCAAATCGAGAGCCGACCACCAGACCATGAAGGTCTTGGCTTGGTCCGAAATCGATATTGAGCACCTCGGAAGCAAGTGCGAATACGTCACAGTATTCAGCCGTTGCCGGACCGAGTTTCATCACGAGGCTTGGCCCCGTAACTAAGCGCTCAACGTTCTGGAGTTCGATGCGGTGCGCCCGTGAGTATTCCAGCGTGACTCGATTCTCGCCTCGACGGGCTCGAGTCAGGACTGCCTGATCATCAATGAGCCGAACCACTGCGGTCCGACTAAATGATTCAGTCTCACGGTCAATGGCAATCACTTCGCCAACTTCATCCCCATCAATCTCGAGCGGGGTGCCAACCACTACGTTGTTCATATCAACGCCGCTGGCGAATACCACTTTGACAAAGTTTCGTGGTTCACCCTGGAATCGATCCTGAAACGTAGCCGTCGCAGGACTTCGAGTGCTCACCATTACAAGTGTAGTGCCGCTACGTAGTTGCTCGACACCCTTGACTTGAATTCGGTGCGCTCGTGTGAAGTCGATACGGACTTCGTTTCCACTGAGCCTCGCTCTTCGTTCTACCTCCTCATCGGGGTACAGTTCAACGACAACTGTTTTCCCTTCTAGGCTGTGTTCGATTCGAGTCACCGTTCCCGCGCGCGTCCCATCAAGGACGAACCAGGAGCGATTCCCCAAACCATGTAAGTCCTCGCGAGGAGAGAACTCCACGTAGATTTCGGTCTTTGGAGTGAAAAACTCCGCAACGTCGAAGTATAGGAAGCTACCAACAACACCGAGCACCAGTACACCAATCACGAAACGTGGCCATCGACGCACACGACGATAATTGGCCTCTTGCACCGGAGCCAAGACTTTATCAGCCATGGGAATTCCTTTCTGGATATGTCTTTGTTTAGTGATCGAGACGGAACTCGATGGTCTTGAGCGATCTCGAAGCCAGCACATTGAACAGCACCATGACGGCAAATGCCAACAGCCCGGGAGCTGATGATATTTCCACCTGGCCGTGCATGAGGAACACAAAGAATGTGAGAGCGGTCAGCTTCACATCTAAGAATCCAATTGCGCCGGTGTAGTGGGCTATTTTTTTCAACCAGCGCGCACGCCGGAGATTAAGCACAATATGCGAAGTGAGAAAGAGCAAGACGACCAACTTCAGTACCGGGAACACTCCACTTGCGAGCATGACAAAACTTGCAAGCAGCCATTCGCCGCTATCAAAAAGAATCTTGAGCACTCGCAGAAATCCTGCCTCCTGGGGATCGTTTGGCATATCAACGATAAACATCGGCCAAACAAAAGCCGGACGGAGCAACAGAATTGCTGCAAGTGTGTAGACGAATGCGAACCAGTTACTTTCCTGGCCTGCGGCCGAATCGTAATGAAGTTTTTCCTTGCAGCGAGGGCAGAGCGGAACGAGTCCTTCGGAGATGCGTTCAGCTGAAACGAAAAATGAGTGATGACAGTGCGTGCACGCACTAAGTTCACCTTCAATCGAATCCAGCCCCGCAGCAGAATCAGTAGAGATCGTATCTACCATGGGTCTAAATCCTCCTTTGTGTGTAAACCTCTAGACGCCACAAACTCATATAAGGTCAGATATTTCTGACTTAATAGATAAAGAACGTGCCGCGAAATTTCGGCATAGGATTTAGACAGTTATTCACTGCAATATAGCCTGCTGAAAAAGAAGAGCAAGATTAAGGCGAAATTACTTATTTCGATAAAACCGTGATACTCTCGCGCTAAAAGCGTAAGCACGCTGGATCTCTGAAACTTCCCAATAATTCGATGAAGTACTTTGGCTACCGGCGGAGAGTAGACAGGCTCTGGTCTGCGCCGTTACTCAGTAACACTCTCAACTTTCTTACAAGCTCCGCTTGTAAAAGTACAAAGGTTCTATAAGGAGTTTCCGCCATGACAGAGGATAACGTCGGGCGAATCTTTCTGCCCTATCTCTCACCAGCGATGAAGTCGAAACTTCGTCGGGCTCGAATTCGATATCGATCGGAAACGTTAGGCTACGGGTACCCCGGAGTTCGAATCCGATCCGGGCACTCGGCTGAGCAGATAGCAGAAGTGCTTGACTGTATAGTCGATGAGACGCTCAGTCATGTCGATAGTACTGCTGATGTGCTGATCCTACGGAAAGAAGGTTCGACAAGACTGCGAAACGTTCCCGAACCGGAGTGGGTGCTACAGTATGTAGAATTCGCCAGAGAGATGAATACGCTCATTGAACGATTTCTGCAGCCAGTAGTACGTGGCCCAATTCAGGTGTTTCGTCGTGAAACTTCGCCAATTGTAGTGAATTGTATCG
>CAYGNZ010000332.1:0-260 GCA_964351345.1 uncultured Bdellovibrionales bacterium
ACAGAGGCAATTATCGCAGAATATGTGCTTGAGCCGATCGCTGCACTAGAAGCGCGGCAAAGCGCAGAACCTTATTCGGAACTGGAGGTGAAGCTTTCCGCGAGTATGGCCAAGCTTCACAAGAGAATCGGTGGCCTACGAACCAAAGAGCTGTTGTGTAAGATGGAACAAGCATTTGTAGAGCACCGAACTCGGCAAGACTACTCCGCGCACGCGCTCTGGATAACACCACTACTTTCAGAGTACTACGACCAATGCTA
>CAYGNZ010000332.1:270-4173 GCA_964351345.1 uncultured Bdellovibrionales bacterium
CGACGCGCACAAACGCTACCTCAACTCCGTTTACTCTTTTGCCCCAAAAACCGCATTGATGTCTTCTTGAGTTTGTGTAACTCGACGAGCGTTGTTCGAGATTAGTTTTTCTATGGTAGATTGTTCTACGCGCTGTAGGCTATGAACTATTTGCTGCGAATATTCTTCAAATACCTCTTCTTCCTCCCCTGAGTAAGAAAAGTTAAGCGTCATAAACTCTTTTCCAAGCTGGACAAAATACGTATGGAAGTATCGCACGCCATGCTCGGTCTCAACTCTAATCTTTGATGTTAGTGCTTCAAAATTTTCCAAACGAACTCGCGTCGGCGACACCAATACCTGAGGCGACGCCTCTTTTAGCTGCGAAAAGATCGCTTCATTGTTCCTATTTGCGTGTTCCTCAAGGGAGATATCATTTGGGTTTGGGTCAAATCCCAAGGCAAAGTCGGGTCGTCGAGATGGTTCTTTGTTTTCTGGCGAGGAAAAGCTTACGGCAATTCCGGGAAGCTGTGGTTTGAGATTAATTCGCCACCCCAGTGGTGCTGCGATACTAATCTTTCTTCCCGCGTCAATAAAACGTTGTTGGGAGGGGACGCCCGGAACGGAGCTCACATACTTACCCGAAATTGCCTGTTCGACAGCGGCAAAGTTCTTTTTCGCCAGCGAAGGAACTTTCAAAATGTCGCTCAGTGAAGGCGTCGCATCGCGAGAAGAAGCGGAGGTAGATTTTGGCGCAGAATCTTTTTCGCTCAGGAACAGGAGCGAGGAGAGCAGACCAATGAGAGCGAGGCAAGCGACACCGCCCACAAGCCAAAGGCGTGGAATCGCCGGAGCCGTACGTTTATTCAGTGCGGTGCTGAGCAAGGTGCGACGCTCGGCACGAGCTTGTCGAAATGCCTCTTGTGCTGCCTCGGTGTCTGCAGGAAGAAAGGGGGCGAGCGTCTCGACTACCTCTGCAACCCCAATGTTCCTTGCGGCGGGGCTTTGTTCAGTAAGCGTATCGATGAGTTCTGCCAGCGTTGCAGCAAGTCCTTCCAAAGAGTCTGAGGAAATCTTCGGCGGTATAGCGTTTGCTGAGAGAGGGTCAAAACCCAGTAACATTTGATACGCGATGATTCCAAGACTATAGAGGTCGCTCTTGGTATCGCCGAGAGCTTCGCCGTGCTGTTCAGGCGCGCGATAGCTGTCAGTGAAGGCCGTATTGCGTTTGCCGAATTCTCCCCGGTAGATTCGTCCAAGACCCAGTCCTGCCAGGCGAACCTCTCCGTTTTCGTTCAACAAGATCTCCTCTGGGCTAAGAAAGTAGTGAGCGAGATTTTTCTCGTTCGCTGCAGAAAGCGCCTTGGCGATTTCATGTATCACGTGTGCAGTTTCTTCTACGGAGTAGGGCTGTCCGTCAAGAGTTCGTATCTCCGAGGCAAGGGTGACGAAGCGAAAGTTCGCATAGACCAGATACAGTTCATCACTCTTCGTTTTTGAAACATCTAGTAATTGTAACAAAGAGGGATGCGAAATCTCTTTCGCAAGACTCAAGTCCTGGAGCAGCGGACGCATCTTGTCAGTGGGGCGGGTAGCCTCGACAGAGAAGAGACGGAGGACTACACTTTTCCCGCGCTCGGAGCTGTATGCTTCGAGCACCACGGATAAGTTATCGCCGCCGACAATTTTGGCGACGGTATACCTTTCAGCGATGACGCTGCCTTCGCCAAGACCTAGAGGTCGGTAAACAGAATGAGACATGTCGAGGTGTGACCCTTGCTATTGCTCTAAAACAGAGCGGTGAAGACCAAAAGTAGTATGCAGTTTATCGAGCATCTCGGTTGCGGGCCAGCCGAGTTTTTGGCGCTACGATGAGATTTTACTTGCCGCGGATAGTCGGCCAAGCAGACCACTAAGAAATCATCCTCTCAAGCCTTTGATATTCCGAGTAATTCTTTGGTGTTTGCGTCAATTATTGTGACGGGCTAAAAAACCTGGGCAGCAAATCCCGTCCGTTGAGGTCCTCCCTATGAGTCTCTTTCCGAGTTATTTGTGAGCGAGATTTATTTACATTCATAACGAAGCGATAACGAAGCGATAACGATGCAAAAGAGTTCTCTGAACCTTGTACCTCCCGGGCCGCAAGGAAGCTTCTATTTTGGCTGCCTGAGTGAGATGAGAAAGAATCCGATGGAATTCTTTACCTCGGTCGCTCAAAACTATGGCGGCATTGCAAGAATTCGTTTCGGACTCAACAAATATTCCTACCTTGTTTCTGACCCAGACCTCGTCCGTGAGCTACTCATTGATAATGCTGACAAGTATATCAAGAATGTCAGATACAGTTTGCTCCAACGTATTCTTGGTGAAGGATTGTTGTTAAGTGAAGGTTCGAGTTGGAAACGACAGAAAAAAATAGTACGACCGGCATTTCATCCTAAAGCGATCGTCTCGCAAGTTTCGGAGTCTGCGCTGGCGGTTGCCGAGTATCTTGATAGATTTGATGCCCGCGTAAAATCAGCACTCCCTTTTGACATTGAGCCCGAGTTCTCGCGACTCGCTCAGTTCTTAGCAGGTAGTTGGATAATGGGTCAGCCGTTTGAGCGGCGTGCGGAGAAGATTGCTGAGATTTACGAAGTCGCCACGGCGGCTTGGCCGGAGGCACCAAAGAGTGCGCTCGCCGCCTACCTCCCCCCCTCACCACGAAAAGCCCTGACGCTTCGGCGTTGTATTAAGGAGCTTGATTCCTTGATGTATCAAATCATTGCGGACTATCGACGCACACCCGATGCCTCAAATGGTCTTATTCCGCTGTTGGTCGACGGTCACCGGGAAGCAAGTGGAGAGGAGCTGAGCGATCAAGAACTCCGAGATCAGTTGGTCACTTTGTTCGTCGCCGCACACGAAACCTCGGGAAGTTCTCTTTGTTGGACTCATTTTTTGCTCTCCAGGTATCCCGAAGTGAGAACTCGTCTCCAGGATGAAGTCGAAAGCAAGCTTCAAGGGATGCTTCCACGTGCTGAGGATTTGAGTGAGTTGCCCTATTTGGAGAAAGTTATCAATGAGTCTCTTCGACTCTACTCTCCAATTCATTCCCTCTCGCGAGTGGCAATCGAGGAAAACACTATCGGCGGTTACCGCATTCCCAAGGGTTCGACGGTAATCGTCTCGCTCTATGCGACGCATCGGCTGCCACATATTTGGCAGAATCCCGAGGGCTTCGATCCAGAGCGGTTCTCTGCGGAGAACGTAGCGGCGCGACCTAGTTCAGCGTTTATCCCATTTGCCGCGGGGCATCGCAGCTGTATTGGCGGTTTTCTTGCTGGTTTGCAGAGCAAAATGGTTGTGGCGCAAATCGCCCAACGTTTTGAAATTGACCTTGTCGCGGGACATCCTGTCGAATTAATGCCGAGCACTACTGCTCGACCGAGATATGGGATGAAGGTGAAGGTTCGGGAG
The DNA here is from genome assembly GCA_964351345.1 of uncultured Bdellovibrionales bacterium. Taxonomy (GTDB): domain Bacteria; phylum Bdellovibrionota_C; class UBA2361; order SZUA-149; family SZUA-149; genus SZUA-149. The sequence goes on from CAYGNZ010000332.1 coordinate 3,709, forward strand.
GCTCGAATTTCAAACAAACGGGCGAACCCTGAAGAAGCAGAGGGTATTCAGCGGCTTCAAGTGGTAAACACCTAGTCGCTGCTACGGTCTCGTATTTTGGAGATCGAATAATTTACGTCCCGCAATAGGTGTAGCGCACCACCTCTTCTGGATTGGGTGCACGCTGTAGATCTAGAAACTCCTGCTCTTCGGAAAAGGGATTTGAGTAGGCCGTTAGTAATCTCTCCATGACGGAATAGTCCTCAAGAGTAACCGCTTGCTCTATCGCCTGTTCAATCGTGTGATTGCGTGGAATAAGCGCGGGATTGCTATGGTTGAGTAGCGCAAGGCTTTGCTCAAGTGGTTGAGCCTCCTCTTCAAGGCGCACGCGCCACCGGCAAAGCCACGTGTCAACTGAAGAGTCTTGATTGAAATGATCAGAGAGTAGCTTGTCATCGCCTTCATTCTCGACACACTTGCTTAGCG
>CAYGNZ010000332.1:4183-4475 GCA_964351345.1 uncultured Bdellovibrionales bacterium
TGTTTCACTTTCCACGCATTTACTCAGCGCCCGAAAGCTCAAAGTATAATCAGCTTGGTGCTTTTGCATTAATTCAAGATACTCCTGAATTAACGTAAGATCGTTTTGTTTTTCAGTTTTTAATCCAATTTTATGTAACATTCCGCTCATCCACGCTTTGCGGAAGGTCGTGTGGAAGCCCCGAAGCTTTTCTTCGACAATTTCGTAGCAGCGATCTTCTGCCTCCCCGAAAAGCGGTAGCAGCGTCCGGGCGAAGCTGCTGAGGTTCCATTGAGCGATTGCAGGCTGATTT
>CAYGNZ010000333.1:0-4473 GCA_964351345.1 uncultured Bdellovibrionales bacterium
AGATCCCGCCGATTGTGCGTATATCATTACGCGTGGAGTGTTAAAGGTGGATTTTGGAGAGGGCGTAGAGCACCTGATACCGGCTCAGAACGTGGTGGTCGGCACTCTGGAGCTTCTCCTGCCGGATGAAGAAACTCGTCTGTTTGATCTCGAATTTCGAGGCAGTTCGAAAATTGCCAGTATTGATAAGGCCACGGTCAAACAAATGATTACCGGGTTTCGCTTCGGCTATAACACCAATATTTTTCTCGCGCAGCTTCTCGGTATTACCAACGATCTCTACGTTGAGGCGGATAAAAAAAGCGCGCGAGTGCTTCGCGAGTATCGTCGTCGCGCTGAGCTTTTGGTGAAAATGGTTGATGTGCTCAGCGAGATATCGAGTCGTTATAAGATGCCCGCGTTCACGGAGCTCGCCCAAGAGTATTCTGATCATGGTATGTATCTCGACGGTAGTGCCTATCGTCGCCCAAGTATTGTACATGCGGTGCTCTCTCCACCGACCGCACGCTCGCGATTTGTTGAGCTATTTAAGAAAAACACCCTTGTGTGTCGAGAAGGCGGCATCGGTAATAAGATGTATGTGTTACTCGACGGCAAAATTTCTGTTTCCGCAGGCGGCGGCTATGTCACCACCATAGAAAAAGCTGGCGAAGCATTCGGGGAGCTCGCACTATTTTTGGATGGCCGCCGTACCGCAACACTGGTTGCTGAAGAAGACTCTCATGTCTATGTGGTTGAGCATAAAAATATTCGTCAGTTTGTGCGCCATAAAAGCCCGAGCTTATTTCTTCATCTGGCAGAGTCCCTGTCGGCCCGTGTTGCACAAAATCTCCGTCGAACAAGAAGATTCAATCTGATGATTGAACGTGAGGAGGTTCCCGAAGAGACAGGACTAATTCCTGCACCACGGGGCCAACTTGGACGCAAGGAGCTTCTGAGTTTTTTAAAAGCGGTCCGCAATCAGCAAGAGGATACTCCGGCAGTTGTGCTGAAGTCGTATATTGATCAGTATGCAAAACAAATTGCTCAAATAGGATAAGTTGGTGACATCGTTTTTGTTAGTAGGGGCCGGTGGATTCTTGGGCGCGCTTACGCGCTATTTTAGCTCGACGGTAATCGTCAATACCTTTGGCCCAGAGAAGTTTCCGCTGGCGACGTTTTTTGTCAACGTACTTGGATGTTTCCTTATTGGATTATCCATTACCGCCTCAGCAAAGTTCGGTTCGTTTTCTTCGGAACTTCGGCTCTTGTGCGTAACAGGATTTTTAGGAAGTTTCACCACGTTCTCAGCATTTGGGCTTGAAACAATGTTTTTGTTCAAGCGAGGTGAGTTTGCTCTCGCAGCGTTGAATGTTGTCTTGAGTGTTGCATGCGGTATCGCTGCGTTGTGGCTCGGCTCGAAGTTTTAGGAATGTTCGCGGGGGGAAGCTTCCTCTGATACCTCAAGCCATGTGCGCAAATGATTTGCGAGGCGTTCTCCCACTCCCTCCTCGTCTCCAATCACGATGTGTGCTCCCGCGCGAATGAGTTCTTCAGTATGGCGCTGATACCGTGAGCGAACCACGGTATGTGCGTGCGGTGCGACGACTCGGACTTGAGTAAGAATTGAAAGGGCGGATCGATGATCCGGGATGCTTATCACCACAATTCTTGCCTGAGAAATATGGGCGTGCTCCAACACTTCTCCCTGGGTTGCATCACCAACGAGCGTTTGAAATCCTAACTCTCCTGCTTGTCGAACTCCTTCTCGATTAAGGTCAATCACCAGTGTGCTTTCCCGCGAGTCAATGAAGGGCTGCGCAGCGATACGCCCCGCGGGCCCGAATCCGATAATGACAATCTCTGGAGTAGTGTTGCTCGTGTCATCGGAATTTCTCTCGGATTCCTTTGCCGAGTAGAGACTTGCGACAAAGGCACCAAATTTTGGTGCGAAGGGGATAAGGAAAGCGCTAATGAAGAACGAAAGAATCGTTACTGAAACAACAAGAGCATACAGCTCTGAGGTAATCACGCCGTTTGATTTACCAATGCTGCCAAGTACGAAGGCAAACTCACCGAGCTGTGCGAGACAAAGACCTGTGGTTGCTGACACGCGTACGGAGTGATGAAGAAGACGAAAAATTATCCATACAACGAGGAACTTTGCCACCGTAAGTAAAAAGGTAACACCGAGCACCAGTTGCCAATTCTCGAAGATCCATACCGGGTCGGCGACCATGCCGGCGGCACCAAAAAACAAAGTCAGCAAGACTACTCGTAGAGATGAGATGTCCGCTCGGATTTGAGTGGAGAATTCTGAACTTCCCAACAACATTCCACCGATGAACGCGCCTAGGGCGGGAGAGATGCCTGCGGCGTGTGCAGCGCCAGTTGCTCCTAAACCAGTCACTACCGCAAAGAGCACGGTAAGCTCTCTGTTTCGGAGCAAGGTGAGAGAACCAAGAAAGCGCACGGCGACGCGCGTAAGGAGATATAGAGCGCAGATCAGCACGCTGGTAGAAAAAAGAAGGCGAAGCACTTGCGAACTGACTTGTTGACCGGACTCTGCACCCGCCATCACACTCATTACTACTGCAAGCGGTACCACGGCGATGTCTTGGGTGAGCAATACGGCCAGCGAATTTCGACCGTGCGGCATGTCAATCTCCGCACGTTCCATTAGTGTTCGTAGCACTACTGCGGTGCTACTCAGCGAAACCATCATGCCGAAGGCGAGGGAAGTTCGAGGGTCAAGGCCGAAGGCTGCAGCAGCGGCTGCGGTAAGCATTATCGTGCAGACGACTTGAAGGGCCCCACCACAGAGGGATTTCACTCCAAGTAGTTTCAATTTTTGTGTTGAAAACTCTAACCCGAGGCTAAACAGAAGTAGGGCAACGCCAAGCTCGGCAATGGCCTCAATTTCTGTTTCAGAGTGAACAAGTTGAAAGCTACCCGGACCGCCGAGAAGCATTCCTGCAATCAGGTAGCCGAGTATGGGGGTTTGTCCCCATTTAGAGAAAATGCCGCCTAATACCAAGGAGGCTGCAAGGAGCAGTACGACATCAGCAAGAATAGTCCAAAGTCCCATTTTGTCCTTCTTTCGATATCCCCGGGTACTGGGGCGGGAAACAAAAATTATTTGTTCACTTTAATAAGAGCTAAAGAAAAAGATGGAACTTTTAAGTGATCTTTAGGGCTTATCTCGATTGAACCTGCTTGTTTGTTCGTAAAATCGAGTTCAAAAATTTTAATACAATATCCCAAACGCGTAGATTAGCCCAATTATTCTGTTAATATAAGAAAAGACTCAACAACAAGTTCATGTGCAGTAGCGTGGCAGGGTGGCGCGTAGGCGGATAGTTTCGTCTAAAAACGGAAATTTTTTGTTGCTTAGATTCGTCTCTTCAGGCGTCTAGGAGCAATTTTGGATTTCCCTCCAAATCAAGAAGAGCAGTCATGGTAGAGATGAGAGCAGGCTCAACTCCTCACAGGACGAGAGTGCTCGTTGTAGAAGACGATCCGATAATAGTTGATTTGCTAACTGATATTGTTGGCTCTTGTGGCTATTCAGTGGAGGTGGCGAGTTGTGCCAGCGAGGCGATTTACGCCCTTGAGAAGCAACTCAGTACAGCCGCATGTGTGATACTTGATTATGGCATCCCTGGGATGGACCCGAGTCGTTTGCTTTCTCGGATGCGAGAAATTCAGGGGGATCTTAAGGTCTTACTCTCCAGCGGGTATTCCCGGGCATTTATCGATCGAGAGTTCGCTCTTGATTCAGTCGAGGGCTTTCTGGCTAAGCCGTATGAACCGCAGGCTTTGCAAGAAGAGTTGGAGAGGTTGCTCAAGGATTGACGGGCTAGATCTAGAGAATCGGGGGACGAGCGAGAGCAAAGAATGCCTTGCAGTCGGCGGTCCTCGCGCCTCACATGTTAGCTTTTGAATTGAATACCTGTTGCGCGCTGCGGAGGCTCCTTCCAGGCATTCTTTGCCCTCGCTCGTTTTGCGTGTCGAGTAGGGCTGCGAAGTTGGATGGTCTGGTAGTGACCTTGAGCGGGTGAGGGTGGCGGGAATAAAAAAAAGGTCGGTGATTTCTCACCGACCTTTTTTTATTGCGATTAATTAATAGAGGGGTATGGGTTAGGCCTCTATTTTCTTTCTTCGCAGAAGTCCGCCGCCAATTGCCGAAGCAAGAAGGAGCATTGATGCTGGCTCGGGGACTTCCTTACCGACAGTGTCGAAGTGGAAATCTCCTCGCACGGTGAACTGATTGCCCAATTCTGTGTTGACGGTTTCGTCGGTATTGAGGAAAGACGAAATACCCATCATCCAGTTGGTGAAGTAATCAGTGTCTTCGTTCCATGAAGCAGCCTGACCATCGCCATTGAGTTTTGTCTCAAGGCTTGCTGCGTAGTACGCATCGTCCCAGAGAAAAAATCCGCTGTTGTTTGAACTCGCACCTGCGACACTCAGTGAAACAGGAATGCCGTCAGC
>CAYGNZ010000334.1:0-4460 GCA_964351345.1 uncultured Bdellovibrionales bacterium
CTGCAAAGCTGCCCAGACATTGAGCCACGAGATGAGGCACAATCGCTCGTGCTGAAAAACGACGCGCGACCCAAAAGCCCACGGTAACGGCAGGGTTAAGATGAGCACCGCTTAGTCCACCGGTAACGTAAATCGCGATTGCGATACCGAAACCCCAGACAAATGCAATTTGAGCAATCCCCACAAAGGCATTCGAGGTAATTGCTGAGGCAAGGGAACCGCAACCAAAAAAAACCAGAAGGAATGTACCCGCCATTTCGCCAAGCAAATTGTGTCGCCTCATACTTCCTCATCGCCTCGCATGGAAAATTCGTGAAAGGAGCGTCGCAACTACTACACTTCGCGAACGCGAAAACGAGGAAGAATAACTTCCGTTCTTTAGATTTATGTTAGCGGCTTGAATATTTGAGGATGCGAATGAAAAGCGCCGTCAAAACCTGCACTTACTTTAACTTAGGTGCAATGTTCTGAGCTTCGGCACTTAATCTAATGGCGCGACATCGCTCATCGCGGAAATCATATCCACCATCCGACTTAAAGAGGCTCCCGTTGGGTCTTCTAACATCACTGACGGTAGGGCATTGGAGAGTGCTTCGCTGAGTTCCTTTCGAGAAGTAATTTCTTGCTCGTTTACTTTTTTGGTTAACTGCGCAAGTGCAAGCGGTGCTTCAAGGCCAACGAGCGAACTAATCGCATCCGCGGGTGCTCCCGCAAGGAATAGCTGCGTTACTTTTGTCACAGGATAGATGTCTTGAATACTCATCTGCTTCAGTGACAGACCTTGAACATCAGGGTGATCATGCCACACCCCTCCGGCAAACTTCTGGATCAGAAATCCCAGGTAAATTCCTAAATCTTCGATGGATTCGTCAGTAAATTTGTTCTCACTCACTGCTTGTCTAATCGCACTTTGCTCATCGAAAAATGAAGTGATCGCGAGATCAATCTGCCGAAGATCATTCGTGTCCCCATTCAAAGGAAGCCCAAGCTGCTTCATTACGAGCAAGGCTCGACCTGCTCTGGCTTTTAGCGAGGCGATTTTTTCAGATTCGACCGCAAAGGTTACAAACGGGTCTTGGTATGACCGATGAAGTTCCATGTAGTTTGGAAATGTGCTGGTAAGGAAATCTAAGTTCGTTAAATTGTCAGAGGCACTACCAGCGGCAAGGCGGCGTAAGACGCTGGAATAAAGCATCAGTTCGGTTCCCGATGTCACTCCCTCAATAAATCGAACAGCCGTATCTTGAACAGAACCCGAGGCCGCGGGAACCCACTCAGCGAGCTTCTCTCGAACCAGGACTCCAGATAAATGCATCGCAAGGTCAAGCAACGCTTGCCCCCGTTCTTCTTCGGAGAGCTTTGAAAGCTCCGAACTCTGAAGAAACGTTCCACTTGGCGCATAGTAGTTGATATATCCATCGAGCCGTCTGAAATCCATGAGATCGTCTTTCATCGTAACTTTTAACGCTTTCAGCCGTTTGAGTGCGTCTCGGGAATACGTCTGAAGTTCGTCCGGCGAGGGGGAAGTATGAACCACAATGGTGGTTCCGCCTTGTGCTCCAAGGGAATAGTATTTTTCAAGCCCCTGCGCTTCATTAGGATGGTACTGTTTGAGGAACCGCGCTTGCACTTCGCCCTGCTCGATTTTTCCCTGTGCATGCAATACGAGTGCGAGGTTTCTTCTGCTCACTGCACTCGGAGCGGCCTCAATTGCTTGAGAAAAACAATTCTCTGCTGTTTCAAACTCCTCTAAGGCCAGATGAATTGTTCCGAGGTGGTGAAGGCATTCAGCTCGGTAATAGCCATCTTTATCCGCCACTTTCTCAAACCATGAAGCGGCCTCCAGCAGTCCTTCTCTGTTTTCAGACTCATAGTGCAAGGCTCTCGTGGCGACTCCAAGACCAAGCATTGCATCGACGTCGTTTTCTCTACGCTCAAGACATTGCGTAAACGCCTTCACAGCCTCGGCTGCCCTATCCAAGCGGAACAACGCCCGACCTCGCTCTAGCCAAACATCAGGATCCATCGAACTCTTTATCAACAGCGGCTTAATTAAGGCCAAGGCTTGATCCGCTTGTCCGCAAAGAGTCATCAGGTTCGCCTGTGGTAACGTCAGCATTTCTGGCTTCTGACATTGTCCGCTAAACCATTGAAAAAACGATTGTGCCTGCTCGTAAAGCCCAAGGGTGAGTAAGGTGTCATACTCAAGCTGAAAACTTCGATGAATCGGTGCGCCCATTTCTCTCGCCTCAACGATGTGATAGTGCGCAGCGTAAATTTGGTTCTCCCTCGCATATGCTTGAGCATGTTCGAGATGTTCCTCCCACGTCGCCGAAGGAGAGCTGCATTTCAGCAAGCCACATAGCCGAGGCACTCCCCAGATATGCATGGTGTAGGGGTCAGGTACATCTTGATTCTCACCGGGAGGATTAAACAAAATCCCTTCACATCCTTTACTTCGAAAACTTCGATGCAGCGCGGTGAAGGCATCAACTCGTTCAACCGTAGTCTTTTCATCTGCGCGCGTAGGGTCTGTAAAAAGTAACTGAACGCGGTAATTTTGCTGAGCAAACACTCCTGGACGATCCAAATAATCCCGCAGCGCTTCGCTGTTTGCTGGATCAATTCCTAACTCCCCATCATAGCCCACAGGCAGATAAAGCCCTTCGAGGGAGCGAAGCGCACTCCAATTTTCTGGGAATGTTTTAGACGGATCAATAGAGTCGATAAATAAGGTATGTGATTGCTTAGTCATGGCCGCTTATAAGATTTTGATGAACACCGAGGAGTTGATCGACTCGTATGAGACCAGGCTTTAGAATTGCGGGCGGTGGGCAAAGCGAGGCAGAAGGCTGAGATCTTAAGTCTCTACAAATATTTGAGAAGTCTCTATATTGTTCGATTTTCTCTAAACAAGATTGGAGGCGCGGATACTGATTAACCAAAGCAAAAAATATCCGGCCCCCTTGCTTAGCTGCGTAGTTCAAACGCGAGAAGCGAATTGTGAATAAGCCAGGGTTCAAAGGGAAGTCTTGGGTCAAGCTGCCAATTCTCGATAAGTTCATCCCACAGCTCCCATTTCGCACTGGGTTGATACTCCGGCGGTCGACCGTGAACTTGAGTATACTGACCACTGAAGTAGCCTCCGAGTTTGAAAAGAAAACTCTTTCCTCCCGCCTCACGATAGTTTCGCAGTACGCGAGCCGGGTATGGAGCTTGCGGTTCGGGCCACGACATCAGCAGCGTTCGCCCCTCGCTTTCTTTCTCAAGGAGCGCGTCGTAATTTCCTAGCTTGAGTTGTTTTCTTTGACTCTCAGTCTGCCAAGGGAAAATTGCGACGGAGGACTCATAGTGGCCATTATCTACGGCGATGATATCTACACCAAGCTCTTCAAGCACTGAGCCCGCGTAAAAGGTACCAGCACCGACTTCAAAAATCCGTGGATGATGTTGTACGACAAATTCCAGTTCGCGTTCGCAGAATGGACCAAAGCAAATCGTATTTCCATCCACAATTGCGCTACCCGATTCTGCGGGTGCTACAAACTGATTGTCCGGATTCTTTGAGGAAAGCTGACGCGGTCGGTAGATGAGATAATGAATACCCTGTATTCGCTCATCAACGGGAAAGCGCGCAAGATCTACTCGTGCTGATTTAGGCAAGCCCGCATTCACCACTTCGCTCATTCCATCGAGAATTTTATCTGCGTACGAGGGAAGAAGCATATCAGCTTGTACGGCCTGACGAACTGTCACTGCCCATACCGATTCCAAACCGGCTTCAGCACGGATCACTTCATCAAACTCTCTTCCGTCGAAGTATTCGCAATCGCGCCAAAGATCACGGGAGTGATGTCGCGCTTGATGAAACAAGCTGGCGTAGAGCTCGCCAAGCATTCCGAAGGGCAAAAAATTGGGTAAGGGCGCACCCACAGGCATGTTTATCAAAACCATTCTCCTACAACCAAGAAACAAAAGGCGACGCATGCGACATGCCTAGCCTTTTGCTCTTAAGCTACCTGGAGAAACCTATTGGTATCCACGCCATATGAGACGCTAGTCTCGTATGGCGTGTTGAACTTTTCACAGCGTTGGAGAGAAAGAAGGTTGGGAGGGTATCACAAAATAGAAGAAGAATCTGCTCCTGAACACTGGTAGAATTCGTGCTTTATTTTAACGACTTATCTTGTTCACCAATCAGAGATTCAAGACACGTAAGCAACAAAACCTCTACGATCCTCAATTCCCCGATGCTATGCTCCGTCCGTATATTATAGTTCGCTCTATCTCCCCAGGCGCATCGAGTTTATGAAAGCTTCAACGTTTCTCTCCTTAATCCAGCGGCAGCTTCGCATACTTTTTCTCTGTCTCCTTTTTTTACCAAAGTTCTCGCTTGCTCAAGGAGTGCCACAGCTTTCTGGAGTACCCGCAGAGCTTGAGCCCTGGATAGAGTGGGTCGC
>CAYGNZ010000335.1:0-663 GCA_964351345.1 uncultured Bdellovibrionales bacterium
TTTCTCCTTCAGTGGCATTCTACGCGTTTGCTCCTTGATCCGATTCTTTCTTCGCACTGCACCATCGCGAAGCGTTTATCTGCCGCACCTTTGCAACCCCATCAGCTTGGCCAAATTGACGCGGTAGTACTCAGCCATGCCCATTATGACCACATGGATCTGCCGACTTTGAACGCGATAGAAAATCTCGCTACGATTGTTCTGCCGCGAGGTTCAGAGATATTCCTTAGTGAAAGCTTAAGAACTCGAACGAAGGTCGTGGGTCTAGTTCCAGAGGAGACGTTCTCACCTACTACTGGAGTAGAGATTACTGCAGTGCCCGCTGTGCACAACGGTGCGCGAAATCATCCGTTTAGTAGTAGCTTTTTGGCTAATGGCTACATAATAAAAGTAAAAGGAGTCTCGCTCTATTTCGCAGGCGATACGGGTTGGGGGGAGCATTTTGCAGAGATTCGGACGGCGCACGCTCCACAAATTGCAATACTACCAATCGGAGGCTTCGAACCGTATTTTGTATTGAAGAATTATCACCTCAGTCCAGAAGACGCGGTGCGGGCGGCGACAGTGCTTGGCGTTGAGAAAGTCTTCCCTGCTCATTTCGGTACATTTCGAGTCGCATTTGATTTCCCGGAGACCGCTCTTAAACGATTCGCTCGATCAGCC
>CAYGNZ010000335.1:673-4446 GCA_964351345.1 uncultured Bdellovibrionales bacterium
AATGTTCTCTGGCATATGCCTCAGATTGCTGCAGCACCTGATCACGACGCTTAATACCCTGCCTGCTCCTTGATACGTCGATTTAATCTTTACAATTTGGCGGCGCGCCAAAATGTATCGACACATTGTAATTGAACAAAACAATTCCTTTGTTCGTCAAAATGCCTGCGCGTCATCGCCCCTCCTTTGGAAAATCGTTGTCGGACCCAGATGCATACGCTACCCTAGGGAGCGTTTCGGTTGCTCGAACAAGGAAGAAATTGTGAATTGCTTTATCGAAAAAACATTCTCTCTCGCTATCCTCCTCGTACTATGTCTTTTTGTGGCTTGTGGGGGCGGAGGATCAGATTCGGACGGTTCGAGCATTAATCAGAGTTCACCAGAGCTTGCGACTCCTCGGATATCAACGCTCTGTGGTGTTTCGGAACAGGAGAAGATAGTTGCGCAACCAACTGCAGAGCTGGAAGAGGTTTCGGCGCAAATCCTTAGTTCAGACGCTGCGATAATTACTCGTCGCAATGGCGAACTTGCGGGTCAGCAACAGCTAATTAAATTCCATGCAATTACCTCAGACGGAGTAGAGACACTCCGTGTACTTAACGGGATGGACGTGTTGCAGCGCGAGCTCGCTGCAGGTGCGTATTTTCTCTCCTCGGGTGCCGATTGTGAGGTGACCTTGGAAGGGGGAGGAGCTGGTGTACTTGGGCAGCTCTACTCTTTTGACGGTGAGAGTATGAGTGAGCGGATGTTGATGGAGGCAGCCGCTGCCCCTATGCCCGCCGATAGCTGCGATGGGAATTTGCTTGCCCAATGTTATGATACTATCGGTGTTACCCCACGGCAGCCAACTGACATCGAGCTGGACGTCCAAGACGTTTCAATTGCTTCTCGTTGCGGTGCCGTTCGCGAAGGGAGTTTAGAGAATCCTGTTACTTCAGCCGAGCTTGTCCGAGTAGAGCCACTCAGTACGGATCTCGTAGTGGTTACCCGTTTACTAGGAGTAGAAGCAGGCAATACCCAACTGGTGAAACTTCACGGCCTGACTTCAAGCGGCGTATCTCCTCAGCGAGAAGAACTCGGTAAGAATTTTATCATCAATAATTCCGTTGGCGGCGCCTACCTCAGTACCGCGAGCCAAGAGTGCGCTGTTGAAGTATCGGGTGGTGGTATGGGCGTTGTTGGGCAGTTCTATTCCCAGGAGGGGGTCAGTATAAACGAGGCATTGCTTGCCAATGGGTACGCACTTGCCGCGGAAGATTTCTGCCAGGGCGAGCTGCTGTCTGAATGCTACGCGGAGATAGAGGCCGAAGCACCCCCTGAACCAATCCCTGAGCCACCTGCGCCTGAGAATCCGGGGTCGGATGATGATGAGGGGGGAGGCAATTACGTTGAAGGCATCATTCGAGACTTCCTCTGGAAGCCAGTGTCAGAGTCGAACGGGAATCTCGTGGTCTTGGTTAATCCTACCAACGTCCGAGTAGAAGTGAGCGGGGCAAGGTCAGAGACGCTGAGGAATCAGGGCCCGAGTAATGGGCGTGGAACAACCGCGCGAGCCTCCGCTCCGGGGTGTGCCTATGGTTCGAATGTGGTGGTGCGCTTTTTTGACTCAAGCGGGCAAGCGATCCCGATTATTTCAGGCGGCACTACGATTACGATCCCAAATGGTTGTAGTCGTGTGGAATTTCGCAGATAGCCGAATACCGAGAGGCGCCTAGCTGCTTACGACTCCGCGACACTCTCAAGGTGGTCGATCACAAAGGGTGGGATTAGCCCACGTTCCTTCATCGATTTTTGCAGTGCCGGGGGCAGTTGAGTGACTGCGGAGATTCGCCCGCGACACTGCGCTGCGCCACAGTTGCACATAAAATCTGTTGGGTCCTCAACCATTACTGTGGAATAGTCGAAACTAAGTTCTTCTTCTACTTCGATATCTCGCACGCTTTCGAGAAAGAATTCGCCATCATGAAAGGCGACTCGACAATTGGGATCGCAACAGTGATTTACATAATCATCTTCAAGTTCAGACGGCCCGAGAAAAAGCGAATTGCCGACCTCAATGACGTGGGTGAAATCGCTGAGCTCGCTTCTCTTTTTTATCTCTCCCTGAAACTTTAATATACGAGTGTCACGAGAGATTCGTTCAAGGACATAGACCCCTTTACCTGAACACGATTTTTCTCGCACTTCTACTTTCATATTACTCAGTTTCTTCGAGTACGGCGGAACGAACGGTTGACTGACAGATGCGGTTGGCATGTTACCCCACACGAACTATTTCAATTGGTACTTTTGCTTCAAGAGAGTAAAGATCTGGACGTAAGTCAAATAGCGGCCGGACAGAACCGGTTTGCCGCTGGAGATTGAGTACCTCAAGGTCTAACTCGGCAGTGACGACGGTTTCCACGTTGGGGTCCGCAATACCAGCGGTCGCTTCGGGCGGAAACGCAAAATCGCTCGGCGTGTAGACTGCGGATTGTCCATAGTTGATGAGATAGTTTTTGATCGTAGGCATATTGCCGACGTTTCCGGAGGTTACCACATAAATATAGTTTTCAATCGCGCGTGCTCTCGCGGTGAACTGAATCCGATTATAGGCTTTTCGCTCATCCGTGCTGAAGGGAACAAATACCACCTCCACTCCAGCGCGCGTGAGTAGTCGAGTAAGTTCTGGAAACTCAATATCGTAACAAACCAAAATACCGATTCGACCGAAGGGAGTTTCGAAGACTTTTAAAGACTCGCCGGGGCGTACATTCCAATCCGCACGCTCGGTGGGAGTGACGTGAAGTTTGTCTTGGGTATAGACTTTCCCCGATGGGCTAAAGAGGTGGGCGACATTAAAGAGCGAGTCACCGCGTCGTACGGGAGTACTCCCCCCGACAATATAGAGACCAAACTCTTTGGCGAACTTAGAAAGCATTTCGACGTAGCGCTCATGATACACGACGAGCTGTGCGATTACGTCATTGAAATCACCAAGGTCGTCCATGGTGTATACCAACTGGGCAGTGAAATATTCAGGGAGAACCAAGAAATGACAATGATAGATGTTTGCCGAGTCCGCAAAAAATTCGACTGTCTGTTCGAATTCCTCCCAGCTATCGATTCGACGCATTAGATACTGGGCCGTGCAGACCCGCAATCGACGATTGGGTCGGCTAAAAATAGAACTGGAAACGATTCGCTTTTGTGCATCAAACTTTGGGTTTTCCCATTCCAGTAAGGTGGCGTAATTCATGCTGCTCTGGTCGGGCATGTAATCGAGTAAGACTTTTTTTACTTGATACCCTGCTTTTAAATGAGCAGTAAGCGCTGAGTCCTTGAGTTCCCCCCGTTTGACCTTCTCGACGTATTCCTCGGGACCAAGAATTCCTGCATGCTTTCGAAAATCTGGAATTCGTCCGAAGGCGACCATGCGACGCAAGTTATAGCGACCAATTAGTCTTCGGCGGCGAGAGTAGAGTTTTCCGGCCAGACCACGTCCGCGATACTTAGGGTGTATTGCGATATCCGCCCCGTAGAGCGTGTCGCCTGATGGGGTGTGCGTCTGAAAGGTACCACCTCCGGTGACCTCGTCGTAACGAAACCCTTCGGCCGCATCGTCAATATTAACGATTAGCGATGAGGCATAACCAACGACCTTGCCCTTGTATTCGACAAGGAGTTGTCCTTCCGGAAAGGCTTTCAACTGCAAGTTGTAAATTCGCTCGTCGTATAGACCATCGGGGCCGTAGTCTGGATAGCAAGCACGATGGCATTGAATGAGCGCAGGG
>CAYGNZ010000336.1:0-4443 GCA_964351345.1 uncultured Bdellovibrionales bacterium
AGTCACTCTGCATTGCGGATAGTTTTACGGATGATCCACTGAGACAAAGCTGATAGAGGATAGAGAGTAAGTAGCTTAATTAGAAGCAGGATTTGTGTTTTGAGTGAGGCAGTGCTGCGAGCCGCTGTTAAGGCAGCACTAGAGAAGACTCGAAAAACCGCGAAGGTTTTCCCTAAAACTAGATATTTTAATTAGCAGGCACTGCATCGAAGTTTTTTTGTTCAATTTCATCTTAGGCTGTAAGTCGTCCGCGCCGAAAGATACAAAGTATTTTAGGCCCGAGCCCAACATAGCGCGAAGACATATGAAACAACTCTCAAGTCACTTCAGAATCGCTTTAGCCTCAACGCTAATTCCGAGAATATTGTTGTTTATATCGCTGCTGCTAGGCGGACTCATGCCGCTTGATATAGCGAGCGCGCAAAACAAATACATGGGTGCGGCTACCTGCGCCTCTTCGAACTGTCACGGAAGTGTCGGCCCTCGAACAGCCACAAATGTCTTACAGAACGAATACACCACCTGGTATCGCCACGGTGCTCATTCCCAGGCGTATAAAGTGCTCTCAAACGCAGACTCTAAAAGAATTGCCGCACATCTGGGGATTAAAAATCCTGCATCCTCGGCGACCTGTCTGAAATGCCATTCTACCTACGTGCCCAATAAGAGTTTACGGGGACGGAAGTATCGTCTGAAAGATGGAGTAGGTTGTGAGTCTTGTCACGGCGCTGCTGAAAAGTATCTCCAACCCCACACCGCCCGAGACTCAACACACACGGGCAACGTAAAGCTGGGGATGATCGATCTCGTGTCGTTAAAGAAGCGAGCGATGATTTGCCTTGATTGTCATCAGGGGAACGATAATCAAGAGATGACGCATCGCCTCATCGGTGCGGGTCATCCGCGGCTCACCTACGAGCTAGACACATACGGTATTTTACAGCCGAACCATTGGGAAGTTGATAATGACTACGTGAAACGCAAAGCGCCGTATAATTCCGGCCGTGCGTGGCTTGTGGGTCAAGTAACACGGGCCTCTGAGATGATTGCGATGATTCAAAGTAAAAAGCGCAGCCGTTTTGGAGCAATGCCTGAACTGAGCCTCTTTTACTGCTATAATTGTCACCACAGTCTCAAAGAGGACCAGTGGAAGAGTCGTAGTTACCAAGGGCGACCAGGGGAGTTGCGCTTAAATCGCTCTTCGATGCTGATGGTAGCCCAGGGTCTTAAACCTCTTGATGCTGCGCTTGCAGCACAATATGAAGAAAAGATAGCAGCGCTTGAAACCGCCTACGCCAAGGGAACCGCAGAGAGTGTGCTTGCCGAGATTAAGACCATGCTCGATGGGCCGATTGCCTCATTGGTTAACTCCGCCAGTTTTAAGAAATCTGTCGTCAGCGCAATGATGAAAGAGATTGCAACATTTACGGCGAACTTCCCCTTCCCTCCGTACGAAGTCGCAGAGCAGAGCGCGATGGCATTTTC
This sequence comes from uncultured Bdellovibrionales bacterium, assembly GCA_964351345.1. GTDB lineage: Bacteria > Bdellovibrionota_C > UBA2361 > SZUA-149 > SZUA-149 > SZUA-149. The sequence goes on from CAYGNZ010000336.1 coordinate 1,486, forward strand.
AGCGCTTTCAGCCACGATTGATCCAGGCGGAAGTAAACTGCAAAAAGCAATTGACGCTGTCTATGATGGCTTAAAAGACGAAGAAGGATTTAATCCTAAAGCATTTAACGAAGCCGTTCGGGCACTCAGAGGAAAACTATAAAATTTCCCTAGTGCTCTGAGTATCGACTACTTGTCGATCTCTACAATTGCCGCTCGAATCATCTTGACCACGCATCACCGCTTGCGCCAATTGCTTTTGCAGCAAAACCTCGCACCAATTCATCCGAGTCATCGAGTCGCTCAAGCAGCATCGCCAGAACTGCATCACTGGTCTTCTTGGTATACGCACCCTCCTCAGCAAATGCCTTAACCGCAGTTACCCGTAGCAAGTAATCATCTGCCTTCCCCAGAGAAACTACCTTGTTCACCAGCGCTTCATCGTCACGCTGACTTGCTTCGACAATAACCTTGCTAATGGTTTTCACATCACCAGAATCAAGTGCGGCAAACAATTGAGCATCGCTGAGGCTTGCCACATTCTCTGCCGTGATAGGTCCTTCGAATTTCTCCGCGTTTGCATACTTCTCCGGCTGAGCAGAATCTGAGCCGCTAGTCTCCGTTGCCGACTTCGCGGCGGACGGTGTCTGCTCCGAATCCTTCTCAGAACTTGCAACCGTGCGTGGCGTATTGTTCGATTTCATGAACAGATACGCTCCTCCTCCTCCCAAAATCGCGAGCGCTAACAATCCGAGGCCGATTTTAAGTCCGGCACCGGAAACTGCTTTACTGTCGGATTCTGAGTCAGAGCCTTTTGCGGCATCCTGCATTGCTTTATTCAAAACAGGTTCAGGCAGTGCAAATGCAAACAGGGTCTCGGCAGAGAGCCTCTTATTGGCTTTGATCATTGTTTGCTCACCCAGTTCTACCGCAGCACCCGAGAGTTTCTCGGAGAGTTCTGCAGGAATAGGCTGCGCTTGAGTTTTATCCATTACGGCTTCAGGAATCTCTGGCGCAGCGCTTTGAGCAGTAGACTCTTGCTCCTCTTGATCGCCTGATGCGTCTTGATCTGGGCTTGCGGCGGCGACTTCTTCTTTCGTTTCCTTTGCAGCTTCTGAATCGAGCGCGATTTCGGCTGTCTCGTCTTCTCCCTCACCTGAGGCACCTGCTTCTTCAAGGCGAACTTGACCAGTTTCTGGATCGATTACAATCCTGCGGCCCGTCACAATGGTTTGGCTGAGGGCGTCACCAGCTTGTGCCTTTGCCTCTTCTAGAGCCTGCTGTTTTGCCTTTTCTTTGCTATCGCTACTCATTTCAATTCCTACGAAACTAATAAGTTGGAAGGCACTCGAAAGAATACCTTGAACTAGCTACTTATCAACTTATGAGAACTGCACCTGCGGAGCGCACTTCCTTGGTCCGCAAAAACGCGTCTAGTACGCATACAATCGTAACATCTTAATTAATCAAGCTAAACGAGAAGTAGCAGAACAATCAAAGCTCGCCAAATACCCAAAAACCGAGCAGTGCTAAGAATACTGGACGAAGTGCTAAACATTGGATACTTCTAGATAACTTCAGCAGCATTGAGCGTATTCCGACAGATAGCACAATGAGGTAAAGCTTGCCTCTGGGCAAGTGAAACTGAGTATTCTCGCAACGGGTTTAACAGTAAATTGGAAGGATCTCCGATGAAAAACAGATGTTCCTTGATAATTTTCAGCCTCTTTATCATCTCTCTTGCTCCCGAGGCTATTGCTCAAAGTTCGTCTAATGAAAAGTCTAACGCTCAGGTCAAACCAATAACCGCGCCGTCTCAAGAAACTCCCAAGGCGCAAAGCGAAATAATCAAAGCTCCTCAAGGTAGCGCGCCCGCAGCAAGTGCACCCACCATTTCCGCACCAAAGGGTGATACGCTAGCACCAAAGAATTCTGAGATCATTAAAGTCGGTGAGGAAGTTGCTGACAGTAAAGTCCCCCAGGCCCAGGTGATCAAAGCCCCCAAGAACACCGAATCAGAGAGCAGTAGTTCTGAGGTGCTCCGGGAACCAAAAAATGCTCCGGTTGATGAGGAGAAATTAATCAAGAATCCAAAAGGCACCGCACCGGTCGCTGAGTTCATTCGACAACCGGGAGAGGCCACCAGCCCTGCTGCAGAAAAACAAGTCATTTCCGCTCCTACCGCTAAGGACTTAGAACCTCGCGCATCTGAAATCCTCCGCACTCCAGCAGCGCAGAAGACGCCAGCAGAAGCGGTTCGAGCGCCGAGCCAAACGCTGCCAAAGGAAAGTAAAAGTGAGGTAATCAAAGCGCCAAAGGGCACCGCAAAAGAAGCTCAATCAGAAGTGCTTCGCTCGCCGCGAACCCAATAACGGAATTTGAGACTGCTCGAAAGGTAATCAATTGCTCTGGTCACAATGTGACTAATACAGATCAATTTAAGGAGACTTTCTCGTCCTCTAAGCCCGAGAGCCCGCGTTCTGCGTCCCGAAGTATGTTTCGCAGCGCTTCTCTCGCGTAGCCCGCTCGCACGCTCCCTAGTCCGACCTCTCCCAACTCTTCTGAGAGCAGGTAGAGCGCCTTGGCAAAGGCTTGTGCAGTAACTAAGACCGAATCGAAGCGCACTTCGTCATCGCCGAAAGCCTCAAGCACCAGAGCACAGATCTGCTCCACTTTCTGTTGATGAGGCGCCCATTTCTGCACGCCTTCCAGATCACGCTCGGCAGGAGAGCGCTCCATTTGCCGTGCGACTTGATTATCTACAGCTCGCATAGCCGTGATTACGCCATGCTCCAAGGGTGGTATTTTTTGCTTCTTCGACATGCAGTTTGGCTCGCTAGGAGAATAATAAGTTCGGTTGACCGGCTACCGACGCCTTGGGCTTCTCGGCCTAAAGATAAGAACTTCACTGCCGCAGTTGTTGAGTATTTTACTAGCTTTTATGCCTTATTACTCCGCCCAAAATGCTTCTTACCGCTA
>CAYGNZ010000337.1:0-4434 GCA_964351345.1 uncultured Bdellovibrionales bacterium
AAAAATTCGATAAAAAACATTATCCCCGCGGCGGTGAGCACAAGCGGATTACTGAGCACTTCAAGATTTGGAGGGAGGACCATGTTGCCACTCGCGCTCAATAATCCGAGCACGAGGATTGCGGCGTAGAGATTAATTCCGCTCGCCCACGCAACTCCCATACCCAGTGCAATCGCTTGTACAACTACATCGAAATCGGTCATACCATTCTCCAGGAAAATCGGTAGGAAGACTACGTTTTAGACGCTCCAGAGAGGCGAACATTCACCCTGTCACGCCGAGTAAAGACTCGAAAAAACGGTGTAACTAGCCGAAGAGAAGCGAGATTTGCTCGGCGGCTCGCTCCTCACTCAGTGAGCCATGCAAACCGTTGTGGAGAATATCATCTCCGAACTGGCCCCGAAGAGTTTTCTCGCCGGCCTGTGCAGGATCGGTGGGTCCAATAAGTTTTCGTAGAGAAAGCACCGCATCCTCCCCTTCGAGAACGCAAATAAACACAGGCGCACTGCTCATGTATTCAACTAAACGCGGGAAAAAAAACGAGCTGCTGTGCTGGGAATAAAGCTGCTCCACTTCTGGCTGTGTGAGTGTTCGAATCTCTGCTTTCGTGATCTTGAGCTCATTCTCTTCAAACACGGTGAGGATTCGGCCAAGTACATTCTTTTGAAGCGCACTAGGCTTGACGATTGCGAGAGTTCTTTTCATTCGTTTTCGCTCGTTTCCAGCTTTGGGTCGAATTATTAGGAAGTCTCCAAGAAACTTCCAAGGTGTATCTTTCTCTGTTCGCACTTGGAATAGCGCGATTGTCGGTGAAAGGGAAGTAGGTAGCACTCTGTCTAGTCCGCTCTCGGCAATCCCATTTTCGGCATCACGATACCCTATTGTAGGAGTTATCTACTAAGCAATTCGGACGCTACGCGTGTTTCAGTTTGCGCTCAGTAGCTAGATGGAGACCAAAGCCAAGGGCTGCAAACAATAACTCCGAAGAGAGAAACCAGAGACGCGATACTATGGCCAAGGTGGTAGCAATCTCGAGCGATACTCCGGAGCCGATGAACACCCCAACAATTATTCCCTCGCGAACTCCAATCCCTCCCGGCAATACAATCGCCAGAATACCGAGCACTGCCGCGAGGGGAAATGCACCAAGCGTGGCATACGGTAAGACCTCTCCATACACCGAGCGGATGCTCAGTACAAAACCCGCACTCCACAATAACCACGTCAACAGCGCACACATACTGACGGCAATCAAAGAGGGGATACCGAGTTCAGGAACCTTGGCAAAAAATGCGATTCGTCGAGAGAGTAGCTTCTTTAGGGTTCCCCAAAACGCCAGTACGAGGCCCCCTGCAAACAAAAACGCCAAGCTGCACCACAACATCTCTTGACGCATAGAAGCAAAAGGCGAAAATGCCAGGCCCAATGCAAGTCCGACCCAGAGCATGACGATTTGAAGAAAGACAACCGCGCTTGTTGCCTGCGACAGAGTGACCTCTGTGTAGCGCCGGAGGTAAATGACGCGACCAGCAAGCATCCAAATTTTACCAGGAATGTATTTCCCTAAGACCGCAAACGCCGTTGCGGTCGCACAAACTCGAAACGGCACCTGCTGACCTATCCCTCGCAAGGTGAAGCGCCAGCTCGCGCCATCGGCAAAATGTCCAAGCATCGCAACTCCCACACCTGCACAGAAATACCCCCAGTGTATCGTTTCCGGAACATAGAGTTGGTCGCTGGAGTATAGATAGTACCCACAAAAACCAAGTCCGGTGAGCACAAAGAGCAGAACTACAATTCGAGAGTTTCGATTTCTACTTTTAAGAACCTCAGCATCTTGCTCGAAAGAAGAAGTCATATCTTTCTGCGGTTGCTCAGGCATAGGAGATTCCCTGATAGGGAGGTTTTTCTGCAATTACTTTGCACGGCACACCGGCAGCGATTGAATTCGACGGTATGTCTTTGGTCACGACAGAGTTTGCCCCAATCACCACGTTATCGCCGATCTGAACTCCTGGCATCACCACCGCATTCATACCAAGCCAAACGTTATGGCCAATACGAATCGGCTCGGCGACTTCCCACTGGTCGTAATCATCGAGTTTATGGTTCGCACTAATCAACCCCACGCCGGGACCCATCCGAAGATTTGAGCCAATTTCGATACCGTTTTTCGCCTGAATGTAACAATTCGGACTCCAGCCAGGCATGGTATTTTCTCCAAACGACACTTTATGAGGAGAAAGAGCTCTGGAGGTAAAGTGCATTGGCCACTTGGCAAAAAAGTTTATTCCCAATAGTTTTTGAGGAATAAACGGCAGTACCAAAAGATAGGCAGGATAGCCTGAAGCCTTGGGATAGAAAAATCGAACCCAGGAAAACAGGAAGTCAACTTTTCCTAAAAACTTACGCAGTGAATCTTCTGTAAACAAAACGATATCCCAATTTAATTCGCGCTAAGTATTTCTCGCCAAGTGTCACTTTCGGATAATATGCAGCGCCATCAGCCTGGCTTTTTGCGTTCAAACTTTGCGTGCGCCATGCACCAAGAAACATCTCGATTGCCTCAGTGCCCGCTTCAATGGCGGATTTCATCACGCAGGACCAGCAAAAACAAGCTTTGATATCACGCTCACTTCTGGAATACACCTCACCCTGATCCACCTTTGCAGTCATGCGGTGAAGGCTTGCGGCAACATATTCGTGGCCCAGCAAAACACTCCGTTCAATAGGATTAGCGCCTCGATTCTCCGGCAGTCCACCCGGATGGAGATTGTAAATCGGTAAAAGAGCGAGAGTTTTCTTTCCTATTATTTGAGAGAGTGAACAGACGAGAACCGCTTGCGCGGCCTGTTCCTCTATGAGTGCTCTCGTCGAATCAGCATTAAGCGTGGCTACCTCCACGTAAGGTATACCCTGTAACTTCGCCGCATCCGCCAAAAAATACTGGCTGGCAACCTTGGCGGGAAGAAGTGAGTTCTTACGAAGCAAGATCAGACTCGCATATCGCAAAATCTCATCTACCGTGAATTTGGCAAAAATACTGCCACCTTGAGACTTGGATGATTTCTGATTCAGACCAATCACACATCTCGGTCCAGTTCCTTTTCTCCCAATTGCCGCTAACCAACTAGCCCCGTAGCGAGAGAATGAATTGCTAACGTAGATGTAGTCCTGTTCTTCCATCAGGGAACCGTCAAATAGAGGATCGACTGTGAGCTTCGAGATTTGAAACTGACAAGGTCTTCGCGCAAGGCCAACTTAAATGAATATGGCGAAGTTCTGATTTCGCGCCGCAACGCCGAACTTGAACTTTGTCAAACACTAACATATAAGCGATGAATAGTATGCCACAAACGCACTCCGTGACTGCCACCGGCAAAAAGCCCGTATCCTGATATCTCACAATGAATCTCAAGCGTCTATCTGCTCAATCTTACGAATCATGGGACACCTTCGTCGCCTCGAGTCCTCAGGGCAGTATCTTCTCCACGTCGAGCTATTTACAGGCAAACAAACGTGATTTTTTTATCAACGTGATCGAGGAAAAAGGAGAGATTGTTGCGGGAACGGTGATGGCAAAAGATCAGTTACGCGGTTTCGGCAACCCGCTTTTTACCAAGTACCTTGGACCACTGCTCTCCCCCTGCCCCCCGGACTTGAAGCCGCAAAACCACGTGCGTCGCTCGGTCGAACTTCTTGTGCAACTCGCCGAGGCTAGTTCGTCACATACAACCTTCGATTACACCTTTCACCCTGAGCTTTGTAATTGGCTACCATACTACTGGAACGGCTTTCAGTGTAGCGTGCGTTACACGTACCGCTTTGATACGAGCGTGGGAATGGAAGCCTTGGCCGGTAGGCTTCAATCAAGGCTACGAACGCTTATTCGTAAATCAGAAAAATCAGGGGTTCACATAGACCAAGAAGTGAGCCCAAAGGATTTTTTTGAAATTGGGCAGCGGAGTTTTCAGAGGCAAGGAGGTGGTGCTCCCTACTCTCTTACCTGGTTGGAAAACCTGCACCAGAAGCTTTCCTCAAGGGGTCAAATCGCACTGCTCGGCGCACGAAATGAGCACGGAGACTTACTTGCGGTTGCAGGTTTGCTCCTTGATAATCGCTTCAGCTATTTGCTTTTAAATGGCTATGACCATCACTCCAGCGGTGCTCTCGCCAACAGCTACTTAGTGTGGAAAGCAATCGAGTATTCTCATTCCAAAGGCCTGAATTTCGATTTTGAGGGCTCAATGCTTCCCGGAGTAGAAGGATTTTACCGGAAATTCGGCGCCGACCTTACCCCATACTACAGAGTATGGAAGCCGGGATGCTATAACGCTGCAAAACATTTTGGCATTCGTTGCTACAAAGCGTTGAAATGGGGAAAGTAAGCTCTCGCACTCTTTTAGCTATCGATAATAATCGCAAGTGGATTGA
>CAYGNZ010000338.1:0-4411 GCA_964351345.1 uncultured Bdellovibrionales bacterium
GCAAGGGACAGCACAGTTTCAGTAGTTCTAAATATCTCCTCGGGCACACCGATGGCCTTTTTGAGTAAGACATCTCGATCCCAGAGATTTGCGGTATTCGAGACGTAGCGTAAGTCGGTAGCTCGTGCGTGGGTGAGGTGATACCAAGGCGAGACGAGAGGGAAGAACTGCAGCGGCCAGTCGCTGCCATAGATGAGTCTTCCTTTGAGATAGCCAAGACTCAGAGCCTTTTTTAAATAGCCCAGGCGATTTATTTGAGTGAGTGCCGAGATATCGGCGTATAGATTTGGATACTTGCGAAAGAGCGGGAGAATTCGGTTAAAATTATCCTCTCCTTGTTCACTACCGCTTGAGGAGATGTGCGCGGCAATTACTTTGACCCCAAGGCTTAGCGGTAGCTCGAGTCTAAGAGGATCGTTGAGCGTATCGTTTGATTCTAAAAAAGAGCCTTCTTGGCCAGTGTGAGAGAGTAGGGGGAGATCGAGTTCTATCAGCGCAAGGTAAAAGGCACGAAGCTGGGTATCACTTGGATCAATATCCATAATCGAGGGGATCCATTTGATGAGCACCGCCCCTTGTCGTTTGGCACGGACGAGACGTCGAATGGCGTCAGGTCGATGAGGATTCACACTCGCGCCAAAAAGCAGATTATCGTACTTTGCGGTTTGCTCCGCGACAAAATCGTTGGGCACGTAAAATACTGTTTTCTGATGATCAAGCGCACCGAGATCATCTACCACTCCATCAAGGGCAAGCACGACTACTCGATTAACGAGGGTAGAGTCAGCGATTTTTTTGCTCAGTCGGTCCAGGACAAGGCCATCGCCTTGAGCGACTAACTCTTCCTGAGTGACATCGAAGGCCTTGAGATAGAAATCAAATTTATAACTATCAAGCAGTGCCTGAGAGACAAATGCTTTACTGTCGCCTGCACCAATCCCGGCAGTATGCACATGCATATCAGTGTAGGGAGCTGAGGAGCGCAGAAGTTCGGGGCTGACCTCGCCCATGGGGATTTCATCAAGGAACAGCCAACACATGAATCCGAGTCCGGCGGCAATTCCAATCAAGGCACCAAGAATTCGTAACACCAGGATGAACGGATAGAGCAGGATTTTTAGTAGTTTCATTGGAGCTAAGCTAGTTTGCTGTATGCGGAGTGCGTACCGAAGTCCATTCTTTCACTTGCCACACGAGTTCTGTCCTACAGAGTTGATTATTATCGCTGTCTAAAACTTCAGCATGCAAGGGAATTTCTACCGATTCGCTGTGCTGTAGCGCATCGAGCACCGCAGTCTGAAAGTACTCCTCTTCCATCCTTACTTCGACATGAGCGCTTGAGCGTCCTTGATACATATACTGACAGCGTAATTCCTTCATTATCAAACGATAGCGAGTAGCACCGAGTTTGCGCAGTAGCAGTAGACCACACGCGTATTCTGCCGCAGTCGCAAGTGCGCAGGCATGAAGTCCTCGTAAGTGATTAAAGTTTGAGCGCCGATAGGGGAGGCGAACCTGGATTGCGTTATTGCTCAGCGATACTACTCGAACACCAAGTGGTTTATTAAACGGGATAATACGAAGGAGGACGAGGTTGAGAAGCCACAGTGAAATGCCGCCATTTTCTGCTCGAGTAAGGAGAGAATGAAGCAGCTTCATCATTTTTTGCTCGCACCTTTCATTTGTGCGAACAAGGCCTTGAGTTTTTTACGAGGCATGAGTTGGGTGAGGAAATTGAACTGACCACCTCGCAGGCGTTCCGCACCATCGACGCTGATGCAATCTCCACTGATATAGGATGCCGCATCAGAGAGTAGAAAGGCAGCGGTGTTGGCAAGCTCGACCGCCTCACCGAAACGTCCTAAAGGCTGCATGTTTTTGTATGACTCTTCAAATGAACTATCGGGCATCAGTCGGTCCCAGGCACCTTTGGTGGGAAAGGGACCAGGTGCGATCGCATTGACACGGATGTTATAGCACGCCCATTCGTAGGCGAGTGTGGTGGTCATGGCGTAGACTCCGGCTTTCGCACAGGCGGAGGGAAGCACGAAGGCTGAACCGGTCTCGGTGTAACTGGTGACAATATTAAGAATCGCTGCGGACTGTTTTGATTCGATGCAGTGGTTGCCGAATGCATGGGTGGTGTTGAAACTACCGTGGAGGACAATGTCAACGACTGCACGAAATCCGCCTGGAGTGAGATCCTCGGAAGCGCAATAAAAATTGCCGGCTGCGTTGTTCACTAGGCAGTTGAGCGACCCGAGGGCATCATTTGCTTTCGCCACAAATCCGGCAATACTTTCGTAGTCTCGAATATCAGCGACTGCGGCAAACACTTCTCCGCCGCCAGACTCCAGCTTCGTCTTTGCGGCAGTCAGCTTTTCCTCGGTACGACCACAAATCGCGACTTTCGCGCCAAGTTCAACAAAGCGCTCTGCCATCGCAAGACCGAGTCCGCTCCCGCCGCCGGTGATCAGAATGGTTTTTGCTGCAAGTGCGGTGTCAGTAAACATCGGCATTCCCCTAGGTGTTTCTATTTTTTGGCAACAGAAAAGAGTGCCCCGTGTCTTTGAGCACTACAACACAATTTGCTAAGGAATGCCCCATAATTTATGGGCCTGCATGGTGAGCTGCCACTGAGGATTTTTGAGGCAGAATTCTACAGCCGCTTTAGTATTTTTCTCCGTTTCAGACTGCAGCGAGGAGTTTAAGGGGGAGAGAAAGAAGTATTTAAAATCTAATTCACTGAGCGCTTCAGGCTGCACGTCGTGAGGGTAGACGAGTTTTAATTCACTGCCACTTCGTTGTCGCAAGGGACTATTCGGTTTTGGGCTCACCGTAATCCAGTCCAAACCTTTTGGTGCAGCGATGGTGCCGTTTGTTTCGACCGCCGTGAAAAAGCCTTTTTTCTTACAAGCTTCAAGCAATGCCTCGTCAAGCTGAAGCAAAGGCTCACCTCCGGTAAACACCACCATCGGGGCCTGATGAGAGGTAGAATCAAACCAAGTTTGTTCAATCTTTTCTGCAAGTGCTGATGCCGTCTGAAACTTTCCCCCGCCAACACCATCGGTTCCAAGAAAATCAGTATCGCAAAACCAACAAGGGGCAGCAGCACGGTCCTCTTCTTTTCCATTCCAAAGATTGCAACCAGTAAATCTGCAAAACACTGCAGCGCGACCACAATAGTGGCCTTCGCCTTGGAGCGTGTAGTACATTTCTTTTACGGCGTACGGCATAGTCGTGGGATACTGCGTTCGCAGATACCTAAGTCTAACTAGGTCTCGCCAATCGCTGCTGATAGGCGATTGGATCCTCGCTTTGGAGTTCGTAAAAAGCTCGCTGTCTCAGTATGCAGGCATCGCAGCTTCCGCAGGCAACTCCTGCGCTATCTGGGTCATAGCAAGTGTTCGTCATTGAGTAATCAACGCCGAGCTCAAGGCCGCGCTTAATGATGGCTTTCTTACCGAGATGCTGTAAGGGAGCGTGGATACGAATGGGATTTGATGCATCATCTCCCTCGCTACCCATTCGGGTGCCAAGGCGTGCCAGATTCTCAAATGCTTGGATAAACTCTGGTCGGCAGTCTGGATACCCGCTGGTATCGACTTCATTCACACCGATAAAGATATCTCGCGCATCAAGCACCTCTGCCCAGGCCAGAGCAAATGAGAGAAAGAGAGTGTTTCTTACGGGAACATAGGTTGCAGGTATCCCTTGCCCAATCTCTTGCATCGAGCGGTTCTTCTCTACTGCAAGTTCGCTGGTAAGAGAGGAGCCGCCAAAGGTGCGTAAATCAATTGTTGCAATCCGATGCTCTAGAACTTCGTTGGCACGGGCAACATTTGCTGCGGCTTCAATTTCAAACTGATTGCGCTGGCCGTAGTTAAACGAGAGTGCATAAATTCCAAAGCCTTCCGCCTTTGCAATCGCGAGAGTGGTGCTTGAGTCCAAACCACCGGAAAGTAAGAGTACGGCTTTTTTTTGTGAATTCATTTGGCTTACCGAGGAAGTGAAAGAAAGCGAGATAATAATTCTTTACCAGGGTTTGTCAAAATTGATTCCGGGTGGAACTGCAGTCCGATAGTTGAGCTGAATTCCCGATGTCGAAGAGCCATGAGTTCTTTTCGCTCCTCATTTTCAGGATCTGTCCAAGCCAGTGGCTCAAGACAGTCTGGCATGCTGGCCTGTTTGACCACTAACGAGTGATATCGAGTTGCAGTGAAGCCGTTTTCTAAACCGCTAAACAGACTTTTGTTGTCGTGAAATACTTTGGAAGTTTTTCCATGCACCACTGATTTTGCCCGTACCACCTCGCCGCCAAAGGCCTGCGCGATGGATTGATGACCGAGGCAAACACCGAGAATTGGAATCTGTCCGCTAAAACGGCGAACCACCTCAATAGAGATGCCGG
>CAYGNZ010000339.1:0-574 GCA_964351345.1 uncultured Bdellovibrionales bacterium
GCACAGTGCAAGAGGCGAGAGTGGATCGGTTACGGCGATAGTATCACCATTCTCAAACCCATCTCCGATCGCAGTATGTATGTCAGCGCTCTCTCTTTCATTTGTGAGCGTAATTAGCGCAGCGCGTACGAATGGGCCGTCTGAGATAAGTAAGCTCATTAGTCGAGCCAACAATTCGTTTGCCGTCTTTGATTCAAGGCAGAGGGTAGAAATGAGGTCGAGGACAGTCTTGGCGTCTTCGCTTAGTTTTTCCTTCTCTTGCTCAAGCTCCGTGTCTTCACTTTCAATGAAGCTTGTTGGCTGAGCATTTGGATCGTATCCACCAAACCCCCGCTTTGTTAGAATGAGCGTAGGCGCGGAGCGCATACTCTCTGAACGGCGCTGATGAATGCGTGTTTTGCTTGACTCATAGGTCTTTGGAGCAAGCGCGGAGAGCTTGCTCTTTTTTGGAGTAGGTTCTTTTTCTTCTTCCGAGGCGTCGACGTCTTTCTTCTTCGCACTTCCTTTCAGTGCAGCCTGCACCTCCTCGTAGATGTCTTTATACTGAGCGTCTGTGATTTTCAGAAGTCGGAGC
>CAYGNZ010000339.1:584-4391 GCA_964351345.1 uncultured Bdellovibrionales bacterium
TCCCAACGATCTGCCGACCAGGCCTCTACCAACTCCACGGCGGACTCAACGATAAAGCGTAGAGACGATTGAGAAGTCGTCTTGCACTTTAGTTCTCGATCAAGACCATAGAACAATTCAGTCGGAATACCATTCGCTCGTAGGTACTCGAGCATCGTCTTATTGATATCAAATCCGAAATCTTGCTGAATACGATATGCCAGTGAGCTGCGTTTTCGACCTAGGCTGACGTCAATATACTCCTCTCGCAGATAGGCGCAGGCAATCATGTAGTTCATGTACGTCATCAAGCCGGCGGTTTGCGCCATCTCGGAGATGTCTCGCTTGATCTTGTTTGAAATAATTGCGCCAACCAGAGAGATTTTTCTCGACATCGCGCGAAGGACTTCGAACTCTCGGTATACGTCAGGGTCTTCAAAACTCTCTCGGGCACCAATTGAGTCAAGAGTTTGCACGATAGTTTCAGAACCTAAACGGATGACTGCATTCTGAATGGTAGTAATCGAGGGACGTTCGCCACTGAAGAAAGCAGCGTTTGCGGTTCGCAAGAGTTCAAGCGCAATGACTGGGTCTTGTGCGACAGTGGCGGTGAGCTTTCCAATTCGGATATTTCTGTCACCGGCGAGAAGACGTGCTTCACGTAACACCGATGATTCAGCAGGAAGCTGTACGTATTTCGGACCTCGCCGTGTGATTCCGGAGTCGAGTTCTTCGTCCTCGAGGCTTAGTGATTCGTCCTGCATTCCTCTTTCTATTCCGCTTCGCTTCTCGCAGTGCTCGCAGAGCACTCTGTGCTGTTTTCACCCGTCCCATAAGGCATCGACAATATTAGATTTCGTCTTGAGGCTAATTCTTTGTTCAGAGGAGAAAGTATCAGCGGATAAGGGTAGATAAGATCAGCAAAATACTGCAATAAAGCCGGGACAGCGAATTTTCCCCTTACGCTAGGGAGTTTAAGACTTGCTGGACTCAGTCAAGCTAGCGGTCCTTCTTTCCTGGGCGATATTCCTAAGATTTAAGTCGGTTTTCCTTGCGGGAAGAAACTTGCTAGCTAAGGTCTCTTGGTTCTAAGTCTCTGCCTGAGAATTTTTTACAATCTCGGCGCGATGGCTAACCTGATACAGAGCAATTACAACGAGCGAGAAATAGGGAGAAAAAACATGTCAGCAGAGAAAGAGTTCCGAACCGAGCGTGACTCTATGGGGGAGATGCAGGTGCCGCTGAAGGCATACTACGGCGCACAGACGCAGCGTGCGGTGGAGAATTTCCCTATCAGTGGAATTCGTTTCTCTCGTCCAATGATTGCTGCCTTAGGCTTAGTCAAAGGCTCAGCGGCAGAGACGAACAAAGGGCTGGAAATTCTAGATGCATCCCGGGCAGACGCGATAATTGCTGCTGCTGCGGAGGTCGAAAAAGGTGACCTCGATCAACACTTCGTGGTGGATATATTTCAAACTGGCTCTGGCACCTCGAGTAATATGAATACCAATGAGGTAATCGCACATCGCGCCAGGGAATTAGTAAGCGCTAAGCTCGATATTCACCCCAACGATCACGTCAATAACAGTCAGTCCTCCAATGACGTAATCCCCACTGCGATTCACATTGCCTGTGCCCAGGAAGTGACCACACGATTGATTCCGGCGCTTAAACTCCTTCAGCAGTCCCTTGCGGCGAAAGCTAAGGAGTTTGCCCCAATTGTGAAAACCGGGCGAACGCATTTACAAGATGCAACTCCAATCACTCTTGGACAAGAATTTGGCGGGTATGCGCGGCAAATTGAGCTCGCAATCGAGAGAGTTGAGAAGTCTCTTCCGAGTATTCTTGAGTTACCGCTTGGTGGGACTGCGGTCGGGAGTGGTCTTAACACTCACCCTGAATTTGCGGCTAAAACCATTGCGGCAATTGCCAAGAAAACGGGCCTGGCGTTTGTTGAAGCGGCCGATCATTTCGAAGCCCAGGCTTCTAAAGACGGGCTCGTTGAGATGAGCGGGCAGCTTAAGACGATTGCCTGTAGTTTGAGCAAAATTGCCAACGACGTGCGCTGGCTTGGCTCCGGTCCGCGTTGCGGAATTGGTGAAATTGCTTTGCCTGAAGTGCAACCTGGCTCTTCGATTATGCCCGGAAAGGTTAATCCTGTGATTGCCGAGTCTGTGCTTATGGTTTGTGCGCAGGTAATTGGTAATGACGCCTCGGTTACTATTGGTGGACATAGTGGAGGAAATTTCGAGCTCAACGTGGCGATGCCAATGATGGCGCATAATATTTTGCAGTCGATTGAGTTATTGTCGACCAGTGCCAAGAATTTTGCGGAAAAATGCATCGACGGAATCGCCCCAAACGTGGATCGTCTTGGTGAGCTCGCAGAAGCAAGTATTGCCATTTGTACTGCCTTAGCCCCGATCATCGGTTACGACAAAGCAGCAGCGCTTGCGAAAAAAGCATTTAAAACAGGCAAGTCACTGCGAGAAGTTGCGCGTGAAGATTCCGTGCTGCCCGAAGAGGAATTAAGTGAGGTACTTGACCTTCTTCGAATGACCAAGCCTGGCCTCGTGTAGTGCAACAGAGAAAGGCATGGAGACTGCAGAACAACAAGCCCGTAAACGCTTAGTCGAGTCGAAGCGAGTTGTCGTTAAGCTGGGAACGAGACTGCTTGCGGATAGACGCGGAAAACCAAATAGGGCTCGTATTCAGGATTTAGTCGAGAGCGTTTGTCAGCTTCGTGCCGAGGGGAAAGAGGTGGTGATTGTTTCCTCAGGCGCTATTGGCATGGGGATTGATGCGCTCAAACTTAATTCCCGTCCCAAAAGCCTTCCTGAACTTCAAATGGCAGCTGCGGTTGGTCAGACGAGGTTAATGAGCCATTACGCAGAGCTATTCGCCGCGCACGACCTGCTCGTTGGGCAAGTGCTCCTTACTCATGACTTGCTTAACCATCGTCGTCGTCACCTGAATGCCAGAAATACTCTGTTAACCTTGCTTCGTAACGGTATTGTCCCAGTGGTCAACGAGAATGATGCCGTGTCTGTTGATGAAATACGCGTGGGTGACAATGACTCACTTGCCGCGCTTACCTCAGTGCTTGTCGATGCAGACGTATTAGTCTTGCTGACCTCCGTAAGTGGTTTCAAAAGGCCTGATGCAAGTGGGCAAATGACGAAGGTATCCTACCTTTCCGAGGTGCGTGCCAGTGACATGAAGCATGCGGGAGGTGCGGGAAGTGCGGTCTCTGTCGGTGGAATGAAAACGAAACTCGATGCTGCTCAAATGCTTGCGCGCACCGGGGCGCTGACGGTAATTGCAGACGGCAGAAAGAATGGGGTGTTGAATTCAGTTTTTAGCGGTCGATATGCAGGAACCTTGATCGGGGGTGCAGGTGGTAGTGAGGTGCGTAGCTCTCGCAAGCGTTGGCTTGCATTTTTTCATCGTTCGAGTGGGACCATTATCGTTGACGCAGGAGCTCGACGGGCCATTGAAATTAATGGCAAGAGTCTTCTCGCGGTAGGTATTAAAAAGGTTCGTGGGAGTTTCGATGCGGGGGCGTTGGTGAATGTCGAAACCCCCGAGGGGGCGCTTATCGCTCGAGGGCTTGCTGATTACTCAAGTAGCGAGATTGAATTGCTCCGCGGACGGGCCAGCAAGGACATCGCATCTATTCTAGGGCGCCGGGATTATGACGAAGTGATACACCGTGATAATCTCGTGGTGCTAAGCGGCCAAGGAGCCTAAGGAACAACTCACAGCCCGGAGGGGAGTAGCAATAATGTCATTTGCCGAGCAAGCAGCAACACTAGGTACCGCGGCACG
>CAYGNZ010000340.1:0-4386 GCA_964351345.1 uncultured Bdellovibrionales bacterium
TTCGTAAAAGGCCAGCCTTTGCAAAAAGGCTGGCCTTTTTTAGTTCGCGTTTAGAACTCTTAGAACTGCCTATTGCAGCAAATAATAATAACATTCAAAGGTGCTTGATTAAGTCCCATGAAGCCCATAGGCTTTGAGTGAGTCCTGAGCAGGCTCTCAACCTAGGGGGATTGGTATGACGCGCTTTGAATTGCATCAACATGCCGAGAAAGAGGGTCGACAGGCGACTTTTTGTTGCACCTCCTGCATTCCAACAACTCCCTCTGCACTTCACACCTTTCGCCATCTAGGCTTTGGACAAAATCTTAAACCTGGTTACTGCCGGAAATGTTCTGCTACTGGATTTCTAGGACCACGAAAGACCTGTTCATCTTGTCGTGGCACTGGCGAGTGTGCGAATTGTCACGGCAAACCGTATCGCGATTGGAGTACGCTTCCTCAAGAAGATAAACAAGTACTCGCGCGCTCCCGTGAGGCACTACAATCTCGGCAGCGATCATTTTCTGCTCGAGTGCGTTACTTCCGTTCGCTCTAGAAAGTTACAAAGGTGGGCTAGCTACTTAGGTCAGGCTACTTGGGGCAGGCTTCCTCACTTCGAAGTGAAACTCCTGCGGCAGCGGCTTTACAAGCGTTGCTGTAGGTTTTCCCGTCGCAACCACATACCGCTTGATACTGCATCGTGCACATCTCTGGCATCGCTTTACAGCTTCCTAGTTCCTCGTCCTCTCCGCAACTTCCCTGAGGAAAGCTGCAGTAGGCTTGGCAACCCTCCTGTTTGCAATCGAGGTTAGATTTACACTGAATTTCTTTACTCAAAAATTCACATTGCATTTCCTCGGCCGCAGCCTCGCGCATCGACATGCTACTTAAGAACGTAACAGCGAGAATCACTCTAAGAAGATTTTTTAGTTCCATTACGTTTCCTCTTGTTCAATAGAAAGTCCCGGTAGGTCGAGCCCTACCGTAGAGAA
This sequence comes from uncultured Bdellovibrionales bacterium, assembly GCA_964351345.1. Classification (GTDB taxonomy): domain Bacteria; phylum Bdellovibrionota_C; class UBA2361; order SZUA-149; family SZUA-149; genus SZUA-149. The sequence continues at coordinate 972 of CAYGNZ010000340.1, forward strand.
GTATTTCGCCTTTTCAACGGGAGCTCGTGGGATACCGAAGTTCAGCGATTTCCCCTCCACATCGCGAAAGAGAGTGAAAGGACTTTCATTAGAGCCTGCGACAATCGATTCTAGCCGCGAGAAAAGCTCTGCACATTCCTTCGCTGCCTCTTGTTGGAGCGTATTCACGTCCACCGTTTGAGTCTCTCCACTGATTGGATTCAAATACTGAAACGGCATAGAAAAGCGTTCAAGCGGGTCTAATCGCCCACTACTAAAAAGCGCTTCATTTTGCGCAAGAAAGGGGAAGAGAAATTCCAGCACTTTTGCGAGGATACCCAGCGGAGGAGAGAGAAAAGCGTACTGAAGATATACCAAATACGAGAGACTTGAGCGCCATCTCCCTTGCACACTGCGCACCCGCAGTTTTTTAAGTAATTCCTGGTCTACGTTCTCCCCCTGCCCGTGATACTCAAAACTCTCTGGCACCATCACCGCATCAAGCAGCTTACAAATATCATCGATTTTCGGGCCTAACTCACGGACAGAAGCGAGTAAGAGATAATTATTCCAAAATGAATTATCTTTGCGGAACCAAGAGTCCAAATAGGTCTCTAGTAAGCGATGTCGTTTTCTTACCTCGGCGCGCTGCTTAGAATCTGGATGGTTGTAGTTTCCAGTAAAGTAAAAAACGAAAGGGTGAAACCTCCAGTCACACACTGCGTGGCTCAACATTCCTAGCACAAATGCAAACAGCATTTGCTGCTTTTCTGCATTCTGCTCCTGTTGCACCTCAAAACAAGCGATCTTGATTGGCAAGAGTGTATCATTGCCCTTCGAGCCGTGCAGGTATTCCGCCGCTTCATCAAATGCATCACGGCCAAATTTGTAATAATAAGGGGCATCGTGGGCAAGCGCACCGAGATAGGCTGCTGCTCGATTCGTTTCGAGACAGTGGAGTACTGAGGGAGCAGAGTTATTCTCTCTTAAAATAGATTGTGCTCCCTCCAGCACAGACCAATGTAAAATCTCTCGAGGCATTAAGGCTCACTCTTCGATGTCAGCATACTGTTTAAAAAACGCTCTAACTCTTTAAGCACCACTTCCTGTTTCGGTCCCATCGCAATCTCATGCTGACCGCCCGGAATCCAGCGATGTTCGATGGGGCTTAATGGAGAACTCGTACGCAAAATATTCACGGCATCCACCGAAATGTGGTGATCGGCGGGATCTTGGAGAAGCAACATTGGTTTCTCTACGCGTGCAAGCCCTGCTAACACTTTTCCTCGAATGCGAAAGAGTCGAACCGCCGCGGCGATTGAGTGTTCAGAGTACGCCTCACGCGGGCGAACGAAACCTGGATTTTCTCGACTCTGCTTTTTTATCACTCCCAGGCTATCAAGCATACTCTCAGGCGCAAAATCGAGCATGGACAGCATTAGTTCCCGTACAAATGAGGAAAACCGAAGCGGAGGGGAGAGCAGCGCTACGGCCTGAAACTTGGCAGGGTATTTCGTCAAAAGATAGAGACTCAACAGGGCTCCAAAGGACTGACCGATGCTGAACAAGTTTTCTGTGGAATCTATCTGCGCATCCTCAAACGCGCGTTCAGCATCCTGAAGCCATACCTCTTCTTTAATCCGTTTTAATTCTTCAATGGAGGTTCCGTGGCCAGAAAGACATGGCAAGACAATTCGAAACCCCCTAGTATTGAAGTACGTTGCGACATCACGCATTTCATCAGGTGTACCGGTAAGGCCGTGAAAGAGAATCAAAGTTCCCTTTTTCTTCGATTGCGGAGCTTCTAAAATGATATCTTCTTTGCGCACGTGTTTTGTCGTTTTAGCTACAAACTACTTACATGAATATGCATACACCAATTATCTTCGAATGGGCTATCTTCGAATGGGACGCAAAGCGCAGACAAACCGCACAACGAGGCGCTCGTGAATGAAGCGTCACTTTAGCATTGCATTCCTTCTTGCAACCATCGGCAATTTCGTAATCGCCGGAGTATTTTTACTCTCCTTACTTAGCTTGTTTGGACAATATCACCTTGAAAAAGAAATTTGGACCGTTTTCCTTACTGGCTTTTTCGGGGGTCTCACGATCATTGGCACAACGGCGATGCCAAAGTTTCGAACCTTTATTCATGAACTCAAACACGCCCTGATGGTGATGGGCACGGGAAACCGAGTAAAAGACTTTCATTTCGATACCCACACCGGCCATGTGCAATATCAAATGGCGAGTGACAAAGTACACTTTGCACCGATAATAATGCTCTCTCCCTATTTCTTCCCCTTATTCTCAGCCCCAGTGCTTGTCGTTTGTCTGATCTTGGGAGACTACAAGAAATTAATCTTCTGTCTCATCCTAGGATTTGCCCTTGCAACAGACATACAAACAGGCTTTGGCGAGCTTCATCCCAACCAAACAGATATTAAGAACATCCGCGGAGGATTCTTCTCCAGTGCCCTGTATCTTGCTGGCTTTCACCTTTCCTGGATTTCAATTTGCTGCATGTGGGTGCTTGCCGGAATGAACGGCTTTCTCTATGTCGGCTATGTGATGATGGAACTCGTGCAGAGAATCGCGGATGAGTATGCGCCCTTCCTAAGCTACAGCTAGAAATATTCGATAGTATTTCTTTGCTCTCCTGAACCAGAAGCGGGGCTAAGTTCTGGTACACTTTCTTCCCCTTCACCATTTTCAGCAAAGAGCGATTGGAGGTACTCATTCGTCGTTACGGAAATAGAAACAATATACTCGTTTACTCTATCGAGCTGCGCCCAGAACCAGCCTTTCTCTGGGTCATAGGGAGCATCCTCTCTCAGTCGTGCGCGACTTGGCAGAGACTCTTTTGCTTCAGGATTCGCATCGGTCGCCGCCAATTGAGATTGCACCACAGAGGTCACTTTCTCTTTGGCAATCGCACCTTTCTCAAGAGCCGTATCCTTGAGGTCCTTGGTTTGCACGACGATTTTTGAAATCGTTGAATCTGGTGATTGGATCATCCCCACCACAGAACTATACCCAGTATACGCAAGCCAGATCAGCATCAAACCCAAGACATAGCCAAGGTAATCGGGAACCTGCGGCATAAACCCAGAGCCGTCGTACTTCACACCGCGCTTTCGCAGCAGCTTCTTCGGATTTCCGCCTACTTGAGTGATGGCTCACTTCTCCTACGTCAGTGTTCTCCCTCAGAGAACAGCAATTACAAGCCTCGTTCCGAGCAATTCCTTGGGTCTCGGAGTAGATACATTCTGTCTATTGATGTTATGAAGGGTTGAGCTTGATTGTTGACGATAATATTTTCAATAATTTCAAGCAATTACTTCGTCCAATTGCGATTACTTGTTCGGTTTTGCGAATTTTTATCTAGCCCCCAATTCAATCTAGAGGATTGTGAGTACGTCAGAAACTCAGTTTA
>CAYGNZ010000341.1:0-3105 GCA_964351345.1 uncultured Bdellovibrionales bacterium
GTACCAGTGGCTGCTTATCACAAAATAAGGCGACACGATCAGTGTCTCGATTAAGGCCGCTTAAGGGCTGGTTTCAAAGCATATCGCTAGACGAGTCGACTCGCTAATCGCTCGCCCTTTTTGGGAGCAGTATATTTGTCTCCCGCTGCGCTCGGCAATACTCATCTTTTTTCTCTCGGCCAAAGGCCGAAATTTATAATGTGATGAGTATATATGCGAATCCTGGCGCTTTGGCTTGGTTTTAATCAAATACCGCATCAAGCTCGTTCCAAACACTGAATTGCTCGCAGGTGCTTCTTGTTTCGGCTTGAGAAAAGAGCATCGCTCCCCTTGCTGAGCGGCAACACTAGCGCTAAGGTTTCGGTGGTTAACTTTTTCAGAGGGAGTTTTCATGAAGACAACAGGCTTTGCCGCATTTTCCGCCGGTGAGAAATTAGTAGCATACGACTTCGAGCGAAGAGATTTACGTTCAAACGATGTCGCAATCGAAATACTTTTTTGCGGCGTATGTCATTCCGACTTACATACCGTTAATGGAGATTGGGGTGAGCAGCCGTACCCTCTGATTCCTGGTCATGAAATTATCGGGCGAGTAGCTGATGTGGGGCCAGAGGTTAAAAAGTTCAAAGTAGGCCAAAATGTAGCGGTGGGCTGCATGGTAGATAGCTGCCAAAGTTGTGACCAATGCGAGAAGAGCGAAGAGCAGTATTGTAGGAATGGGATGACGCCAACCTATGGTGCGCCGGACCGAATATCGGGAGAGACCACTCAAGGAGGCTATTCGAAGTACATCGTGGTCAGAGAAGAGTTCGTCCTAAGTGTCTCTGACAAGCTCGACCTTGCCAAAGCCGCACCAATTCTTTGTGCAGGCATTACCACCTATTCCCCTCTAAAAACCTGGAACGTCGGACCGAAGAGTAAGATTGCCGTCATTGGCCTTGGTGGCCTTGGTCATATGGCGGTCAAGCTTGCGGTAGCGATGGGTGCAGAGGTTACGGTGATCAGCCGTTCTAAGAGCAAAGAAGACGTAGCCAGTTCCCTCGGAGCAAAATCCTATTTGTCCTCTTCTGATTCCGAGGCGATGGAGGCAGCGGGAAGTTCCTTCGAACTAATAATCGATACCGTTCCTGTCAAACACGACCTCAATATTTACACCCCACTGCTCGACATCGACGGGGCAATCGTCGTTGTTGGTCAGGTAGGCCCCGTCGACGAACCACAGACCTTTCCCCTAATCTTTGGACGTCGCCGTATCGCAGGCTCGCTTATTGGTGGAATCAAAGAAACGCAAGACGTCCTTGATTTCTGCGCAGAGCATAACATTCACCCCGAATGTGAAATGATTCGTCTGGAAGATATTAATGGCGCTTTCGAAACTCTGGCCAAGGGCGATGTTGCTCACCGTTTTGTCATCGATATGAGCGCAAGCGCATAATCGCAGGGAAACATACTCAGCATCTACGCTTCTGTCTCCACGAGACGGATACGGCAGCGAAGGCAAACAACAAAATCGCCGAGAGGTCCTTCGTTAGAGAAGAACCTCTCGGCGTCAAAAGTAATCGGGCACTGAACAATCAAGCGACGCGTACGGCTGGCCTGGCTATTTCGCGCGCTGCCGCCTCCCCTGCTCTTGCCATCCACTTGGTGAGCGGTTCGATCATCCAGTTTTGCGGATGTTTTTCGAGGATCCAGCTTAAGACTCGCTGGGCGAGCGACATTATCAGACGCAAGTCCTCCGTTCCGCAGTTTCTGCGCTCATAGAGCTTCAAGGAGAAGATCGCCAAGTGGAGACTGACGAACGGATTGACATCCATGTATTCGTTGCCTCGCGCGACGATGTCGGGGATGTCGGAAGCAGCGGCTGAGCCCGCCACGAGAGAGTCAATGCAGTCCTGCAAGTCTTGCCGAGCATCGAGCGTGAAGTCGGGCACCTGTGAGCCAACCCCACGAATTCTGTCAACGAAAGCTTGAATCGCTGTGTTCATAGCAACTCCGTGTTTCAACCTAAGGATGGACGCAAGCGACTGAATGAGTTTCAGCCTGGAACTTGCACACTGTGCGAAAACAACAGTTCTTTTCCCTAAAACCTCCTATTGCCTTCACTGCACGCTCAACCTCGCTGGACTGAGCGTGCAGCTACCTACGAAGAGTCAAATAGCTTGTTGGAGAGAGCTACACTTGAGCAGCATATATTTCAGAGTCAATCGATAAAATCAATCTGGTAGAAATAGGAGTCTCGCGTCTAGCGCTCAGTGTGTTCTTGGTTATGGCATGAATCGGACTTGAGGCGTTGGAACGCTCAGGGAAGTTTTTTCAAATTTTCCATGTCGGCTAGTTCGTGTTTGGTTCTGGGGGCTTTTTCCTGAGGAGAGAGCAGAACGCATCGGCAGCGAATCGCTTCAACGACCTGCGCCTCTTGCTACCTTACTTTCTCGTTCACTCTGGAACCGTCTTGAGTAGGCCTAGGTGCGTGAAATTTATGCTTTTAACAACTCATATTTTACACGATTGACTCTTCTTTGAGGTATTGGCAATTTTGATATCTACGAATTGATCTTTGGACGGTGGGTTGTTGGCCGTAGAAGCTGCGCGGCACCATTGTTCGGCACTTACCACGCCAGCGACGCGGCTAGCTTCTGAAAACGCGGTTTAAAAGCATGCGATTAGTCTGTTCTTTTTCGCCAAATCCGAAATATCGTTATCAACTCTATTTGAGCCAATGGAATCTTTAAGCGAGCGGGTGTTCTCGCTCTTGCGTTTCGGACTAACATCAAATGCTCTCTCACTATCGTCAAATACCACGTGTTACAGTATTATAAGATAAGTAAATCCAGCCACTTAAGATTTCCTACATGTTTTGTGCAATTTATGCCGATAACCTAGGCGGAGGACTAGCAGTTCGGATAGCTGGTCTGTATACGACAAGGAAGTATCGTCTTGAGTTCGATTACTATCAATTCAAACATAGCGTCGTTGAACGCGCAGCGACGGTTCGCAAAAAGCTCTGAGTCGCTTCATGAAAGCTTCAGCCGCCTATCCTCTGGCTTGCGAATTAATCGGGCTCGTGATGATGCCTCTGGACTGGCGATTTCCGAGGACCTAAAA
>CAYGNZ010000341.1:3115-4361 GCA_964351345.1 uncultured Bdellovibrionales bacterium
TCAGGGTCGGCGGAACCTCAACGACGCAATTAGTTTGCTCAATATTACTGAAGGCGCAATCCAACAGCTTAGTTCTATCACCATTCGTCAGCGAGAACTCGCCAGTCAATCAGCTAACGGAACATTGTCGAATTCCCAAAGGGAGGCGCTTAATAGTGAAGCAAATGCGCTTGTGGATGAATACAACAGAATTGTGAGTAGCACTGCGTTTAACGACACCATTTTAATTGACGGATCTTTTGGTGAGTTACGGGTGCAGGCTGGATACGGTCAAAATGGTGGCATTTCATTTGCGCTAGGTGAAGAACTTGGTCGTACGGTAGGTGACGGGACTTTTAGAACGGGAGATACATTCAGTAACGGAGGCGGTACAGCGAGTACCGTTGTGGTTGCGGATCTAAACGGTGACGGTATTAATGATCTGATCAACGGTGAGCAAACGGATGGTGATATCACGGTGCGTCTTGGTCTTGGAGAGGGAAACTTTGCAGCAGCAACCTCGTATACAATGTTCAGCGGTAGTGACAGCAACGCCCTGCTCGTTGGTGACGTAGACGGCGATGGCTTTAACGATATCGTTAATGGAGGTTATTCCTTTGTCAACTCGGCGCTCGTATCCGTGCGTTTCGGAAATGGTGACGGCACGTTTACTAGTGCGAGTGTCTTAGATATCGGGACTGGAGATGGGGCTGGTGTAAGCGAGATCAGAATGAGCGATTTCGATAACGATGGTGATAACGACTTACTCGCGATTGCCACCGATACTTCTGGGAATGGTTTTGTTCGAGTGGCACTCAATGATGGCGACCGCAGTTTTACAAACGGCGCTTCTACCAGCACCCCGAGTCTGTTCGGCTCGGGGTTGGCGGTTGGGGATCTTGACGGAGATGGTAATGACGATGCTGCATTTTCTTCCAACACAACCGCGCTCAGGATACGGTTTGGACAAGGCAATGGTTCCTTCGGCAGTACGGTCAATATTACTAATGCCGCCACCACAAGAAAGATTGAATTCTTCGATGTAAACGATGATGGGGCATTAGATATTCTCACGGTAGGAGGAGCAATTACAGTGCATTTGAACAATGGTGATGGTACGTTCTTGGCCCCAACAACCTACTCAGGGACTGCTACGGATTTTGATGTACGGGACCTCGATGGCGACAATATTGAAGATCTGGTTTCCTTCGTCGGCACAACGGTTCATGTACGCCTAGGAAATACCGATGGAAGTTTTTCGGCAAGT
>CAYGNZ010000342.1:0-4360 GCA_964351345.1 uncultured Bdellovibrionales bacterium
CACACGAATGAGTGTTCCCGTTGGGGAGACGAAAAAACTCTCCGGGAAGCCGTTAATTGCATATTTGGGAATGCTTAGCATTTGGGGGTCGCGTAAGACTGGAAAGCTTAGGTCATGGGTTTTGATAAAATCTCGAACTTTGTCGTTATCCCGAGCGGGGTCGGTGCTCACTGAGACAACGCTGAAGCCTTTATCTTTAAAGCGGTCATGGAGCTGTTTAAGCGCCGGCATTTCTGCGACACAAGGAGCACACCAGGTGGCCCAAAAGTTTAACAAGATTAGCTCGCCTCGAAAATCCCGAAGAGAAACAGGCTCATCTGCAACATTCTTTAGCTCAAAGGCATAGGCGTACTGCCGAGCATCGAGAGGATCGCTTGGTTGTGGAGTCTTCTTGGTCGATGAACTTGAATCACACGAGAGTAAGGCAAATACGAGTGCACTTACTAGGAGGCGCCAGTCAAAACGAGCAGACAGAAACTCGAATAAGAGGGCAGTAGCGTGTCGCCGCAGAATTTGCCTACTACGTTCAAGAAGAAACATTGTTGTTCGTGCCTAGAGATCTGCAATCTTGAGGAATCTACAGAAACGTCTCGCCTTGCGGCGAGTCACGCGATAGTATTGCGAACTAGTGTAGTAGTGTAAAGAAGTGGTTCTCGATCAACAAGGATAGGAATCTCGTGAGCAGCAGACCTCGACAGCGTATCGCAAAAACTCTAACTATTTTCTTTCTTACCTTATCGGCATGTCAGCCGAAGAAAGTCGAAATGAGCGAGGAAGTATGGCAAGATTTTGTCCGCTCGCTTGACTTCCCCCGAGAGTATGCGATGCGTCGCAGTCCAGTTGATACGCTCTATCTACGGCGTGCACTTAAAGATGAATCTCAGCTCGTTCGCTACAACGCTGCGCAGGATTTACTCCGGATGGGTGAAGATGCATCAGATGCAGTGGTTGAATTAGTAGAATGTACGGAGTCAACGCCCAAAAAAGCGGCAGACCTTTGTGATAAATCGCTACAGCAGTTCTCTCCCTTGCCTGATGCTGCCATCGTGCCGCTCCTTCCGAAACTAGGCATACGATTTTCTCCTTCTACCGCGCGAGCAAAACTCCTGCTGGCAAACATTGCTCGTGGTGATGTGGCGTATGACTCAGAAATAGCGATGCAAATTTCAAGTTCTTTGCAATCAAATAACGCAACGCAACAAGCAGAAGCGGCGCGTCTTGCCGGCCTCAAGGGACTAGAGCCTGAACGAGCTACGCTCATCCGACTGCTTGAGGAGGGTAGTGACGAGGTTCAACTCGGTGCCGCAATTGGGCTCTCCTACTTTCCGACCGATGCTGCTGAGGTTCAAGAAGCAAAAATTGAGAAGGAGTTAAAGAAAGGGCTTGGAAGAACGAGTGGTGCTCGTCAGAAAGAGATAGCTCGTATTCTTGATGTTGAGCTCCCGAAAAGAGCAATAAGCATCGCGAAACTTAAAAAAGAGCGAGCAGAGGAGGGCAGCGAAGGAGCAAAGTCTGAATCATCCACCACGATAAAGACCGTGGATGCTTCACAACAACATGACTCAATGTTGGCAGTGCGAGTAGCGCAAGATGTTGTGCGTGAAATTTCACTTCGACGACTGGAGAAACGAGAGCCTGAGCGACTGGACGAATGGAAGCGCCAACTTCCGTATCTCCGCACTGCGGTAAGTTCTGGGAGTAGAAGTGAGCAAGTGGCTGCAGTTCGGGTGCTTGGGGCGATGGCGGACTATCTTCAAGAAGCGCTCGCCTTACTTTTACGTGCACTTGCCTCTACGGAGCCCGAAGTGCGAGAACGAGCGGCAAAGCTTCTTGGTGAGCATCGAGTGGAACAAGCCGTAGGGCCGCTCTCTGGTCTACTGGCCGAGAATTCGACCCGCGAGGCGGCAGCGACAGCTTTACTTCGCATCGGCACGAAGGAGGCAAGAGAGGAAGCAAAACGCTATCTGTCTGAGGAGGAAATGTCGAAAATTTCTGCCGAGAAGGTTGTGCTTCGAGGTGAAGATAACATCTCAGCAGGAGGCGTTCGACAGCTCTGCGAGCGAGAGCTTCGCCGCCGCGGCTATTCCAACCCCAGCCTCCAAACGCTCAGTAAAGACTGCGTGAGAGCAAGTGGTGCGTACTATTAGCCTCAACTGGAAAAACGTTGATCCCTGTGTGTGCCACCTCACCGAGGTGCTTAGCGGTTGAATCCACGAGGCCGTCAACCTCGCTTTCTGCGTAATTGAGTCGGGGCTTGAATCTTTGCTTTCCTTCGCGGAGCACTCCGCCGAACACTTCCGCCGCTCGGCGAAGCAGCACTTACTTCGCCGACGTTTTCGTATGAGAGTTCAGCGTTTGCCGAGGCCCCGTACCGACTAAAGCGTCCACCTATTTGAGTATCTGCATCATCTGGGTGCCAGACATACTCCTCTGCTTCGCAGTATTCCTCTTCGTCATCGCTTGATTCTTCAACAGTAGCGCCGGTTTCAATTAGGAGCTGTTGTAGGCGCGGATCGAGTTTACTCTCGCTTTCTACGGGAAGATCATTTGCAGGGGGTATAGAGCTTTCCTCACCGAAGGGAGAGGCAATCAGGCACAAAACTACAAGCAGCCCCAAGGAGCAAACAACTCCCAAAAAGATAGCAAATGGGGCAATGGAGGATTGTTCTGTTACGTCTTGATTTTCTTCCATTTTGCGATGCTCTAAAGCGATAAAACGAAAAATTGAAGCTTGCAGCTCTTCTATTACTGAGCACAAATGGGTATCGTCTAAGCCGGAAGCCTGCTTAAATTTGAGCAAATCACTGCACAAGTTCGTCGAGAAATATCTCATTTATTTGGGCGGTTACTCCAAATCTTCTTCCTGTGAGGAGATGCTGGTGAACGTAGATTCTTAGTGGAGAAAAATGGAAATTAAAGAGCGATTCAAAGTATTAGCTGACGTCGATTCCGAATTAGCAAAACTTCTTCAGAGTGAAGAGAAGCGTCAGTCGCGAGTAATCCGGCTTATTCCATCTGAGAACTACATTTACGAACCCGCTCGTCTCGCGTTGGGGAGTTGTTTTGGGGAGAAGTACTCCGAAGGCTATCCGCATAAGTGGGTCAAAGGCGAGCGGCAGGATGCCAATGGTCGGTACTATCAAGGGCAGGAATTCACCAATGCGGTTGAGATACTTGCTCGAGACCGTGCGGTTGAGTTTTTTGCACCAAAGGGGATGGCGGATAAGTATCACGCAAACGTGCAACCGCTGGCGGGTGCCAATGCAAACCTTGCAGTGTATGCAGCCCTGCTTAAACCAGGTGACAGAATATTGGGTATGTCGCTTGCGCATGGTGGGCATTTAACCCACGGTCACAACGTCAGTGTCTCATCCAAATTTTTTGAAGCCCATCAGTATGGACTCGGTGAAGATCTTCGATTGGATTACGATGCGATACGGGCTCAGGCGAAAGAAGTACAGCCGAAGCTCATCATTTGTGGTGCTTCCTCGTATCCTCGAATAATTGATTTTGAAGCATTTGCCAGTATCGCGAAGGAAGTAGGAGCCTTGCTACACGCGGATATCGCCCACATCAGTGGGCTCTGTGGTGCAGGCGCGCACCCAAGTCCGTTCCCTCACGCGGATGTGATTACCACAACCACTCACAAAGTGCTTCGTGGACCACGCGGTGGACTTATTGTTTGTCGCCGGGAGTTAGGTGCTGAAATTGACAAGTCAGTGTTTCCCGGTCTGCAAGGCGGTCCGCATATGAACAAGATTGCCTCACTTGCAACCACGCTGAAGTATGCACTCTCCGATGAGTATACGGCCTATGCAAAAAGCGTAGACGAGAACGCATCAGTTTTGGCCGAGGCGCTGATGAAGCGGGGCTTTGGCTTAGTGACTGGCGGTACCGATAATCATCTTCTACTAATTGATCTTAAAGAGGGCGTGGCAAAGGACCTCGATGTTGACGGAACGAGTTTCGCCGAACGCCTAGAGGCGGCTGGGATTGTCTTAAACAAAAACGCAGTTCCTGGTGACTCCAAGCCTTGGAAACCAACCGGTGTTCGTCTTGGTACTCCTGCAATAACCGCACTCGGAATGGGGCCAGAGGAAATGGAACTTCTCGCTTCCTGGTTTGAGCGCGTGCTAACCGATGAGCAAAGTGTGGCATCGGTTAAATCTGAGGTCGAAGAGCTGATGAGTCGATTTGCCCTACCAGCGTGGCTTGCGTAGAGGGCACAGGCGGACTTGCCAGCTCGTAAATTCGCATACTTTTTAGTGTCTTAGCGTCCTTTTAGATAGGGCATTTCTGTACCGCATTTTTCCGTTTAAGGCAGATGAAGCTCGGCCCGATAATCTAAGTGTAGCGTGGT
>CAYGNZ010000343.1:0-2200 GCA_964351345.1 uncultured Bdellovibrionales bacterium
GGACGATTTCGTTCGCACTGGAAAGCACGCGATCAACAAAATCCCAGGCCATACCAGAGAGACCATCTTCATCCGAACCATCGTAGAACAGATTCTTCCCATCCTTCGCGAGCGATAGGTTGGTATGCATCCCGCTGCCGTTAATTCCTGCAACCGGCTTTGGCAGAAAACTCGCAGTCATTCCCATGTTCGCTGCAATCTGCCGCGCAAGGAGTTTGTAAATCTGCACTTGATCCGCAGCAATAAGAGCAGGCGCGTAGGAGAAGTTAAGCTCAAACTGAGAAGGTGCAACCTCGGGGTGATCCTTTTCGTTCTCAAATCCCATCGCACGCTGTGCTTCCGCAAACGCGTCGATAAACAAGCGCAGTGGCTCTTTGGGGAGCGAATTGTAGTACCCTCCACTTGATACGAACTTGAAACCCTCTCGTGGATCGTAGTTTTGCTCCGCGTTAAGTCCCTGGAACAGAAAGCCTTCGCACTCTACAGAAATATTGGCGACCAGAGATTGATCTTGCAGCATTTTAGCGGTGTATGACTTTAATGTCCCCCGCATGTCCGAAGAGTAGACCGCGCCGTCTCGATCGAAAATTGAGGCAAAGACCAGCACTTTCCCCGGCCCAAACACATCCGAAGGCATCCAGCGAAATGAACCCCAGTCGGGTTTTAGTCGAAGATCAGACTCACGTACTCGTGTAAAGCCGCGAATTGAAGAGCCATCAAAGGTGAGATTATCATGCGACTTCAACAGAAACTTCTTGTCGTAATCGAGCATGTGCAGACGCCCTTCCAAATCTGAAAAGCAAAGAGTAACGGCTTTAATTCGGGATTCATTCTCAAGGTAGCTCAGGTAGTAGGCCTCAAGCTCCTCCTCGGAGGCTCCTGCTTGCACTCGCTTTTTTGCCTCGAGATTTAACTCCTCGAGCTCTTCATAGGTGAGTTCAAGAAAGTCCCGCAATTGCACACCGCTCATAATTTTCTCCTTTCGTAGGTAGTTCTGATATTCTCTTGGCAAAGTTCACAAGCGCACCAATCGGCTAATCAGTGACACTCGTCTTTTCCTAGACCGTTCTAAGCAACCTCGTTTCGAACGAGCAGGGATTAGACTCGATCTACTGCTGCTTGGCAATTACTCACCGATAACCACAGATGAAATAGGAAGCTCAAGAGTATTCATATTCACTTAAACGGCAAGCACAAGAGAGATACCAATCGCCTCAGCTATTGCCACAGCTCTTTACTGTATTTAGAGCCCCTCTCTTCGCTGTTTAGTAGAACGTATCGAAGAACTGCAATTCAAGTAGATGAAGCGGACGAGTGCAGAAAAATTTATTTTCCGACAAAACGCTTCACAGAGATACTTGAGTTCTAGGTACTTTCTAATAGGTGTGGAAGTATCTCTCACCACTTCGATTAGCGTGAACTGCGTTGCAGACTGGACTTCGGACTCCGCAGTATCTCCGAAACTGTGCACCACCAAGAGGTCAAAAATTCCCGACTAATAAATCTCGCTGAAAAACGGTAAGTATCTGAAAAAATACACAGAGAGCGGTGAACAACAAAGGGCATGCGCTGGGAAGAACTCGGCTACCTCAAGAGAATCGCTGAGAAGGACGATAGGCAGAGCAGCAGAATGTCCCAATTTTCGGAGAAATTTACCGTGAAAAATTTACTACCCCTATCTTTCCTTTCTTTGTTCGTACTACTTGCGAACGAACATGTGTCAGCAGAAGTTGTCGGTGTTCCCACGGGGGTAGTTGTTGAAGCCTCAAATGATGAAACTTTGATCGGTTCGCGTAGCTCTCTCACACTCACCGCGAGCGGCCAACTGGCGATTGCTTACGTGGGTGCAAATTTTGATAACTCGGGAAGTAGCCTTAGGCTCTGGATCGACGATGGTAGTGGTAGTGGCACCGCAAACGATCGTGTGGCGAGCGGATCAGAAATTAGATTGATCATTTCAAACAACGGAGGTTTCGCCAGCCCCTCGATACTTCTCACCCAAAACGGCAACTTAGCTATTAGCTTTCAAAACGGTTCTACCTTAGCACTTTGGGTAGATGATGGAGCTGGCGGGGGTATCGCAAATGACGGCAGAAACAACGGCGATGAACTGAGAACTATTGACGATCCCGGATACAGCGCTGGTGCTTACAGTTCTTTAACGGAGGATGCCAGCGGTAACCTTGCGATTTCCTACTCA
>CAYGNZ010000343.1:2210-4348 GCA_964351345.1 uncultured Bdellovibrionales bacterium
TGATGATGGTGCGGGTGGTGGCACTGCTGGTGACTTAATTGCGAATGGCACGGATATTCGGATAATCGACTCTGATGGACGCCCTGGAATCTACACCTCAATTACACGAGATCGGAACAACAATTTAGCAGTGAGCTACTATGATGACGCAAACGATGTCGTCAAGCTCTGGGTCGATGACGGTGCTGGCGGCGGAACCGCTGGTGATGCGGTGAGCAATGGCACCGAGATTCGCACTATTGACTCCGTATCGCTTCAAAGCACCGACACCTCAATCGTGAAAGACGCTAATGGAAACTTAGCTGTGGTCTATATCGATAGCGAAGTGAATGGTGGGCAGACCGAAGCCATCGTCAAGATTTGGATCGATGATGGAAGAGGAGGAGCGACCGCTGCAGATGCGATCGTGAACGGGTCTGAGATACGGACTATAGGATCTGCTGGGGCCTCAAACGGGCAAACAACGGCAATCACGCTTGATAGCAGCAATAATCTGGCCGTCAGCTACGCGGTCTTGGGCGGAGGAGACCTTACCGCTGCCGGTCTCAGACTTTGGGTTGATAACGGAGCAGGAAATGGCATCGCGGGAGACGGTGTCCCCAATGGTTCGGAAATCGAGACGCTGGATTCTAATGTGTCAGGAAACGGTCTCTCAATCGGCAAAGAGAGCAATGGCAACTTGGTTGTCAGCTACAACTCGGTAGCGGGAAATACTGGCGTTCTCAAAGCAACGATAGGAACGAGTATTTGCTCTGAATGGAACGGCTTTTTCTCTGATCGTATGTGGAATATCTTAGAGCATGTCAATCTGACCGATAGCTTCAAGTTTATTGATACAACCATTTTTGATATCGAAGGCAATGCCCAGGATTCCCTTTCCTCTGGAGTCCTCGGCGGAGCTCAGACCGATATACTCGTGCAAGATTTCGATGCGAGAATTGAAAGCTCCTACGGTCGGGTATGCAGCGTCACAAACGGCAATGCGGGAGACCTCGATGGCAGGATGGTGTTTTACCTGCCAAAGGTTGGCGCTGAAGATGGATCGGATTTCGACTTCGCTTTTGCCATCCCCTTCTCTAACGGTCTGAGCGGCTCACAGTTTGTGCCTTTCAACACCTTCCAGCCAAGTTTAGACCTTGTCGATAACGCGAACCTGGTAACGAACTGGATTCAGCTTACAAATCTAGAGAATGCCTCTCATAGTGGTACTTTGTATTACTACGCTCAAGACGGTTCCATACTCGCAACAGAGAACGTTAGTCTTGCCGCGGGGACGAGGAGAGATTTTTCGGCACATCAGTTCGGAGCGAACTTGGTCGGAATGATTGAGTGGAGACCGGCTGATAGTGGTGCAATGTTTAAGATGAGCAATGTTCGCTACTTCTATGACAATCCTGGCACTGCGGAGACATTTGACGCAGCCTTCCAGCTTGACGGAGCAAAAGGCTCCGAGCAACTTCTCAGTGTCCCAATCGATACGAGAGAAGTAACTTCAATTATTGAAATAAGCAACACCACGAACGCAACAAGAAACTTTGGTCTTAAGATCTACAGCGCGGATGGCACCTTGTTATTGTCGAATGCGTTTGAACTCCCTGCGTATGGAACGCTGCACTACATTACTGATAGCATTCTCCAAAACGCACTTGGCTCAGCAACGGTCGACGGAGCTGCCGGTGGGAGCATGCTCGTAACCGCGATGCAGTATGGTAGAACCCAGTCCGCTGGAATTGAATTCCTCTACGGCATTCGAGCCAAGGAAGCTTCAGGGACGACTCTCTCTGGGTCGTACAATACGTTCCTGAACCAAGAATGTGAGCTCCTGGTTGCTAACTCTAGCTCTTCTCAACAAACCCTTACACTCGGACTTACTCGTAGTGATGGGACAGAAGTGCTCAGCGGGCAAACACTTCCCGTGCCTGGCAACGGAAGTCTTAGCTACAACCTCTGTGCCGAGGAGCAAACCAACAACTATGGTGTAGTTTCTCTACAGACCTCCTCAGCGAACTCAATCGTCGCTCAGGTGATTCGCCAGGGACAGAATCGGCAATATCGCTTTCCGACCCCGGTAAAATAGAAGCTCTCGCACGCAGCGCCCTGTCCGCGTCTTCGGAATGAGGACAGGCGCTGACGCATGC
>CAYGNZ010000344.1:0-4348 GCA_964351345.1 uncultured Bdellovibrionales bacterium
AAAGCTCGTGACTGCTTCTTCGATTTCCGGGGTAACGAAAATCGCAAGCTACGACCTCAATGGCCGCTTGCTCAAACGCCTGACCCAAGGAAGCTCCATTGACGTCTCGCCCACTCTTTCGCCTGACAACACCCAAGTTGCCTTTACCTCGAACCGGGCAGGGGGACCGCAGATCTATGTCATGTCAATTAATGGAGGCGGGGCAAGGCGAATAAGTTTTGCTGATAGTAATTACTGTACCTCTCCCGCTTGGTCGCCAAAAGGCGACAAGATAGCCTTCACCTGTCGGAAGGGTGGCAATCAGCTTTTCCTGGCCGCGCCGGATGGGGGTTCAACCACCCAGCTTACTTTCAACGGTAACAATGAAGACCCAAGCTGGTCACCGGATGGAAGATTTATTGCCCTAAGTTCAGATCAAGGGCGCGGTGGGCCGAGAAATATCGTCATTCTTTCCTTACTTGGCGGAACGCCGACGCAGATTACGTTTACTAAATCAGAGGATTCCCAACCTGCTTGGTCACCCTTGGTCGATTGAGCCGAGCAGTCTCAAGGTTAAAATTCGCGTTTTATCGCGGTTTTCCGTGAATTATTATGAGCTTTACGCTCGGTTTTGCTTGCGAATTTTACGGTTTCGAGCGATGAATCGTGCAAATGAAGCTAGGGGAGTTTTTATTGCTTCCCGCAAACTTCTTCGGTAAATAAAAATGTAACGTGGACGTGTGTTTACGTTTCACTAGGACGAAGCCCCGGAATGGTGGCGAATCGTTGTGGGTATTTCATCAAGATCTCTACTTAGGAGGAGACAATGGCAAGGGTCCATTCAATAGTTTTAAGTGCTTCAGTAGCATTGCTCTGCAGCGCATGTTCGTCTTCAGGTGCTGGTGGAGCTGGTTCTCCAGAAGATGCAATGGGTGATGGAAACATCCCGATTGCAGAGCCAGGCTCTGAACTCGCAGATGTTAATTTCGGTTACGACTCCGCGTCGCTTTCTGCTGCTTCACAGGCAACACTTCAAGACAACGCGCAGTGGTTAAACGACAACCCGGATGTTGATGTGGTTGTTGAAGGGCATTGCGATGAGCGAGGTACTGCGGAATACAACATGGCGCTTGGTCTTCGTCGTTCTCAGTCAGTAAGTGATTACTTGAGAAGCCTCGGAGTTGCCTCCGGTCAGCTTGATCAAGTGAGCTATGGTGAGGAATTGCCGCTTGACCCAACGAGCTCTGAAAGCGCGTGGGCCAAAAATCGTCGAGCTCATTTCTCCGCAAAGAAGTAGCTTTGAATTGTTGTAGTCTTGGATTCCATGACTACCACTACTTGACGTGAGAGCTGAGGTGCGCCCTAGGGGAGTGCCTCAGCTTTTCTACATTTAGCGCCTGCGATTTTTCACAGGAGCATGCTTGGCGAAGCATTTTTGCTCCGCGGCAGTTCTGGAATATTGGAGAGGGAGAGAACGAATGAGAGTAAGGAAGAGCGTATTAGTGCTACCTGTGTTGCTACTCGGCTCCGCGTGTAGTGGAGGAAGAATTACGGCACTGGAGGAAAGTACGAAAAGAGATTTTCGCGATGTGCGTAGCTTGCAAGCAGAGACCACTGCTTCGCTCAATGTCATTCGACAAGAGCTGCGACAAATGCAAGGGCAGATTGAGGAACTCCAGCACTCATCCCAAGGCAAAGCTCAGCAACTTGAACAAAGTCTCCGTCAGTTAGGCTCTCGTGTGCCCCCGCCTGAAGGCGTGCCTGCACAACTGCTCACCACAGATGAAGAGAAAATCGCTCGAATTACAGGTGCCTCCGCAGACGAGTTCAAGGATGCACTCGCCTCGCTTCGCGCAGGAGATTTTGCCGCAGCAAATAATTTGTTTTCAAAATTTGCTGCCGAAAATCCCGGTACCGCCTTTACCGATAACGCCTTATTTTGGAGCGGCATCTGCAACATTAAAATGGGTCGTTATGACCAAGCAGTAGTCTCGTTTAGTGATGTGTATCAAAGCTATCCCGCTGAGGACATGGTTACGCCTGCGTTGTTTCATCTCTCGGTTGCCTTTGAAAAACTAGGCTCAAAACAAGACGCGATTGATACCTTGCAGAAACTCATTGATGATCATCCCAGCTCAGCACTTGCATCCAAGGCGCGAACCCGGATTCGTACCTTGAAGCGTGGAGCTTAGTCCGTAGTACCAGGAGTGCCCAAGTGAGGTTTGTTCATTCACTGAGGGAATTGTCAGAGCCCGATGTCGCCCAGCTACTGGGGCCGGAGTCTGCTGTGGGAGTGACCATTGGCAACTTCGATGGATTCCATCTCGGACACGAAGCCCTCTTTGAGCGACTTGAGCATCGACTCAATGTCATTTCTCGCGTGCAAAATCTTAAGCCCGTTCGGGTGCTGATGACTTTTGTGCCTCATCCTCGCTTGGTGCTCTCGGAGCTACCTCGCTCAGAGGCGATGCGGCGTGAGGAATTTGCAGCAATCACACCTCTACGAACTAAGGTCGCGCTCGCTGAGTCACGAGGATTTGATTTGGTGTTTGCAGTACGATTTACCCAGGAATTTGCCAAACTCTCACCCTCTGATTTCATCGAACAGTATCTTGTCTCTGCCCTGGGAGCTCAGCTTGTAGTTGTTGGCTATGACTGGAGTTTTGGAAAGGGGCGTGAAGGGACGGCGGAATCTTTGGCGCGTCAGGGGCAGGGGTATGGCTTCCAAGTTGCCGTGGTGCCCCCGCTTCTGCTTGAGGAGGAGCGGGTAAGCTCTCGTGCGGTGCGCCGTGCCGTAAAAGACGGCGATTTGGCGGTGCTGGAGAAACTACTCGGCCGTCGTTTCAGTGTGATTGGCACGGTGGTGCATGGAGAGGCGCGTGGTAGAGACATTGGCTTTCCTACCGCGAATATTCGTCTGCATGGTCAGCTTTCCCTGCCCAATGGTGTCTATGCCGTGCGAGTAGCGGGAGAGTCATGGCAGCGCGATGGAGTAGCTAACATAGGAGTTCGACCGAGCTTTGGTGGCGGTGAACGACTGCTTGAGGTGCATCTCCTGCAAGACCCCTCCCAAGAGCTCTATGGTGAGCGTATTGAAGTAAGCTTTTTGCAGTGGATTCGCCCTGAGCAGAAGTTTGATGGTGTGGAGGCCTTGCGCGCTCAGATAGTCCAAGATCTAGACGCTGCGCGTGCTGTTCACGCAGCCAATCTCTAACTGATGAACCCGCCGCAGCAATTCATCGTCGCTCCAGAACATGTGGGCCAACGCATCGATGTGCTGCTTACTCAATTTCTCCAACAACAAATTGATTCCGATGGTGTGCTACTTGGCGTGGAGCTTGTGCCCACGAGAGCGAAAGTGGGGCGTTGGATCGAAGAAGGCTGCTTGCAGCTCAATGGTAAGGAGTTAAAAAAGGCCTCTCATAAAGCGCGACTTGGAGAAGAGTTTGTGCTGCACATTCCTCAACCAGAGAAGCTGGAGTTAGAGCCTGATCCAAATGTGCAATTCGAGGTCGTCTACGAGGACCAAGACATGATCGTTCTCGATAAGCCTCCAGGCTTAGTGGTGCATCCGGCAGCAGGACATACTGAGGGAACACTCGTGCACGGACTATTGCATCATCTAGGCGAGAGTATTCGCAGTGTGGGCTCAGCACAGCGACCGGGCATTGTACATCGGCTTGATCGAGACACCAGCGGATTAATGTTAGTTGCCAAGAATGATTTCTCGCATCAAGCCCTGCTTCAGCAATTTCTTCCCCCACGAAGTGTCTCACGTGGTTACTTAGCGCTCTGCCAAGCAGTGCCGTACTCTGGGAAAGGAGAGGAAGGCGGTACGATTGATGCTCCCATTGGACGCCATAGTCGAGACCGGAAGAAGATGGCAGTGGTAGAGAATGGTAAAGAGGCAGTAACGCATTGGCGCTTGCGAGAGGCTTTTTTGCACGCGGCCCTGCTTGAACTACGACTTGAGACGGGACGGACACATCAAATTCGCGTGCATTTGCAGTCTCAGCGAGCAGCGATTCTTGGCGACCCTGTGTATGGGCCAGGTGAGAAAACAATACCGGCAAAACTACGCGGAGCGCTCAAGCGGTTAGGACGCCAAGCCTTACATGCGTATTATCTTAGTTTTCTTTCGCCGAGGACTGGGGAGAAAATGGAGTTTCAATCGGAATTGCCCGAGGATATTGCGGAAGTGCTTCGCATATTTCGCGATTCTTCGAATTAAGGGCAGGCCGAAAAACGAGATTACTTTAGATTAAGCGAATTTGAGTCCACGCTCATTAAGTGCCGCCACTGCGTTCTCCGGTGAGCCTCTCATTAAGGTCGCTCGACGCTCGATTTCTCGTGCTTGGGCCAAGCGTCG
>CAYGNZ010000345.1:0-4337 GCA_964351345.1 uncultured Bdellovibrionales bacterium
AACTTCAGAGATGCGCGAGTGGTAAAGCGGATTCAGGAGCGCCAGGGCTACATCTTCCGAATCATGCCGCGTGGCGCGTGGTACGTGAAGTATGGGGCACTACCTTCAGAGTATGCCAATGAGGTTGAAATTGAACCCGGAACGAGGCCACAACGAACACATCGGCAGTGCAACCTCAAACGTCTTGGTTATAAAAAACAAGAGGAAGGTTAGCTCGAGGCAACCCTATGTCGGATTATTTTGTGAACGTGCCGACAGCTCCAGGGTTGTCGGCACGTTCGCGTTGTCTCTCTTACATGATGAAATTCGAGAGATTCTTTAGCTAGGCAAGAATCGGCTGCGTTGGATTTGCGACGATGCTATACTGAGCCCAAACCAATATCCAAATTTATTTGGACGCCCCTCGATGCTATCTCTAAAACCTGTTCGTTTATTTGCCGCGACCATCTCAGCGTTCTCTCTTCTCCTACTTTGGATTGCGGCCTTTGGGAGTGAAGGGCCTGATGGATTTTGCCTTACTTCAGCTCCGCTTTGTGAGCCAGAGGAGGTGTTTTTTAGATACTCATACAACAATCCAGAACGAACGCCGAACTGCGCAACATGTGTCTCAGAAGCGGAACTTCCCCAGTTTCAAGCTCAGGAGGATCAATGGCGAAGTGGGCGCTTTGTTCGAAGAATACAATATGCATTCACAGATTCTTTCGATTCGATCTCCGCATTGTTATCAGCGTGTTTTGTCTTAGTGCTTACCGTTTTGTTTTACTTTGTTATTAACCGAATTTTTCGCACTTCCAATTCACCGTGATGAGCACTCTAGTTTATGAATTTATCTATTAGAAAATTATCACGTACTCAATGCCTCTCTTCGTTAAGATACAGCATTATTGCAGTTATCGTGATTTGCACCATCCCGCCCGCGATCGCAGATGAATCAGAGCCGATGAACAAGTTAGTCTACCAGCGAGCTGAGATATGTTTGGAACCAGGTGAGCCTACGCAGCTTTTCTTTTCAGACGAGATTGAAGGGCGACGGCGCTGGCCAAGAAATTGTCATGTCTTCGGTGATCGTTCCGGAAGCTCGGTGGTGCTTTATGCCAATCCCGAACTTACCGTTTGTGATTTGAACTTCACTCTCAAAAATGGTGTTCACTACTTACTTCGCTTCAAGAAAGCCTCAGTATCATGCCCTCGACTTGAGCGAATCAGAATTATCGAAGGTAATACCACACAGCCATAGAATCGTAGCTGTGCTTGCGCTGGGTCCATGCTATTTTCATGGTAATTCGCTTCGCTGTGGCAAGACGGCGATTCTCAAATTCAACTCTCACCCCAACTGTAAAGTATGCAGCCAGCTCAACGCATAGTTACTCAACTACCCTTGCGAGAACTCTGGAACGATGAGGGATTGCTCCACAGTGAACGCGAGAGGGAAGTAAGCGCTGAAGAGATCCGAGCCATGTTTAGGAATGGACCGCTGCAGTTTGTGGTAGCGAATGTTGGCGAGAAGTTAATTTGGATTGCTCTCGAGAATTGTCACGAGTTTTGGAAAAAGCGTGCGCTGTCGCATGTGTGTGACCCTGACTCAACTATACGGTTGGAGCATTTTCCAAACGGACTGGCGTATCTCGCCTCAGTTTGGTCATCGGATGCTGCTCCGATCGTTGTATTGGAAGCGTATCATTGAGAGAAATTAGGAAATTAGGGGACGTTTCCCATTCCAAGAAGAAAAAGGAAATCCCCCCACACCCAAACTTAATTTTTCCGATTCACAAAATAGGCATTCTGAATGTCATGAGCCAAGCGATGGATTTCCGTTGATACAAATCCCGCCTCTGCCAACATCTCCTGAGCGAGTTGGACTCCCCAAGCAGCGCCGAGGCCTGCGCCGTCTTGAGAGAGGGACACGCTCATACAGTGCATGCAAGAGATAGTGTAGAGGAGCGGTCCAATGGGATGATCGAGATTCTCACCGACCTCAGAGTTCATGTCGATGTCCTGCATTAAGTATACACCGTCAGATCTTAATGCTCGCTGGATATTTCTCAATACAGTTTTTGGCTCCTTCTGGTCATGGATGGAATCAAAAGTAAAAACTACATCGAATTCTTCCTCCGCTTGAATGCTTGCTGCATCTTTTATTGCAAAGTTTAGACTCAGAAGTCTTCGTCGCTGAGTCTCAGCTCTTGCCCATTCAATTGGTGCGGCGGAAATGTCATATCCGTAGAAGGAGCTTTGAGGGTAGCGTTCGGCAAGCTGCATCAGTGCCTTTCCACGACCACAGCCGACATCGAGTACTTTTATCCCAGACTGTAGCTTTTTCTCTAAACCGGGAACGAGGGGGATGATGTGAGTTTCCAGAGCGGGGATTACGCTTTGACCGCTATCCTCTGCCATCACTTCATGAAATCTTGGAAACTCTTCGTACGGAACACCGCCGCCTTCGCGAAAACAGTCTACTATTTTCGACTCAACCGAACCAAGTTCAGCGATGTACTGTGTAAGCGTGGCGATATTGTCGCTCGCGGACTCTCTGGTGAGTAGGGCCGCATGTTCGCTCGGGAGATGGTAGCTACGCGACTCCTGATCGTAATCGACAATTCTTCCCGCTACCATTGCGCCCAGCCACTCTCTGACGTAACGCTCGTTGAGCTCAGCCTTCGTAGCGATCTCTTCACTTCTCGCAAAGGGTAGTTTCGACATGGTGTCGAAGAGTCCTGTGCGGTGACCAATGGAGATCATCAGAGATAGCGCTCCTTTGTTCATCATATCTACCAGTTGCTCGCCAAAGAGTTCTGAACGAGCAGAGTCGAAAGTATTGATTGTTCCGCAAGCCATACACATGAGCTGATCTCCGTTGAGGGTGCTTATTTATACCAAGCGGTATGTTTCAAGCTTAAGGAATGTTTGCTGTAAGGTCAATACCGATCGGTATGTTTACGGGAGAGCCTATAACTATCTGTAATTACAGTAAATAGCAGAGGTTAATCGAGCTCCTCTGGTGTTTGGTAACTAATTATTTTATACTTATCGGTATGCCAATCGATGGAGCAGTTACAAAAGAAAGGATCTTTGATGCAGCCAACGCGCTGTTTTTAGAGCGTGGAATCGCCGCAACTTCTCTCGGGCGCATCGCTTCAGATGCCGGGGTGACAAAGGGTTCGTTCTTTTACCATTTTAAAGACAAGGACGACCTTGTGATCAAACTCGTCGAGCGTTTCGCTGAGACAGATAGAGCGCATTACGAGCACGCGATAAGCAGATTAGAAACGCTTGGGGTTTCTGATCCCCTCCAACGTTTGATCACCTTTGTCGGAGTATTTGTCGAAGCGTTTGAGGACCTAGAAGATCCCCCCGGCTGTCTCTTTGCCACCTATCTGTTTGAACAAGGAATAGTCTCTGAAGAAGCCATGAAAATTGTACGAGGTGCATTCTTCTTTTGGCGGGAAAAGGTATCGGAACTTATCGATGCCGCAATAAAGAAATATCCGCCGCAAGAGCCGATTGCGGTTGCGGAAGTAGCTGATCTCTTTACCTCAGTTGTAGAGGGGGCCTTCATAATGTCGAAGGTCATGGAGGATGCTTCGATTCCCGCAAAGCACATCCAGAACTATCAACGTTATCTTCAACTTCTCTTTGAAACGGTGAAATAATACACCTCACCCTTTCCCCTTACTGAAACATTACAATGACCCTCAATAAGAAATTCATTGGACGGTGCACAGTCATAGAGGCAGTATGGAGAAGCTAACTATTTGTCGTTTACTTCCTCGGGGACAAAGTGGAATTCACTGATTACTTTTTGTTGTTGTTAGCCGTGATTAGTATCGCCGGTGGCCTCGTAGCGATTCGCAAGCGGCACACTAGCTATCAGTATGGCGAAGGCGGGGAATCAGGGGAAGCCTTTGGTTCACGTGCAGTTGTTTTGGGAGTTTTTTGGGTTGGGGTCGGTGTGCTTGTTCTCCTGCTCTATGTGCTTGAGTATTTTGGCTTGGCGAGTCTAGAGACGGTGAAAAACCTGTTGAAGTTTTTTCTTGCGGGCGATGAGTCGAGTCTCGCTAAAATAAAGCTCTGAGTAATTCTTGCGGCCACCGTACTTTCAATTCCCTGATGGAGATTCCATGTCCCCAAAACATAGAGCAAACGGGGTTATTTTCGGACCCTGGATAGATCCAATGACTGATATTCGCGATTTACTTCGATTGCTCATCATTTGTGCGGCATTCTGTAGCGTGCAAGTAGCACGTTCAGATGATTCTCTCTCGCAATCTTTGCCTCAGCCTAAGGTTGGAATAAAACTCCTTGGTTTTGGCTGCGGCCAAGGCTTTGGTGGGTGGCTT
>CAYGNZ010000346.1:0-4328 GCA_964351345.1 uncultured Bdellovibrionales bacterium
TGGCGCTCGGCAATACTCATCTCTTTTTCGTTTCGGCCAAAGGCCGAAATTTATAATGTGATGAGTATATAGGCATTCGCCCTGGGTGGCTTGGAGCTGATTAAAGCGATAAAGCTTGTATTTTTCGCCCTTACTTTGCCAGACCAATTCCGCGTATTTCTCAAGGGGCGAAGGGTGAGGAATTTCTAGTTCAGGCATCAACAGCGCGTAGTCTACTTTAAATCGCAAGAGCAGTTCGCAAACTGAAGCCTCCCTGCGCTGTTCCTCGGTGTCCCGACAGAGCTTTCGGCGGCGTGTTTGAGCGGAGATCCACTGTTGAAAATACATATCGTTGGAAAAGACCTTTATCTCCTCGGTACAGGCTGCGATCGGTTGAAGTTTTCCGCTAAATATCCAGGCCGTCAGCTGCTCCCGTGCTAAGGTTTCTTCCGCGGTAAGTAGCACATTGGCCTGCCAAATTTGAAACAGCAGATGAACCCCCGTAAACGTTGCGACGTAGTTCCCTTCGCCGCGTAGCTTCCAGGGGAGAGCAGAATCAGTAAACGGCTCCGAAAACGGCAACCAGGCCAGTACACTTTCTGGGGAAATCTCCTTCTTTACATAAGCAACTAGGTCGGCCAGTTCATTGTCGCGATCCTCTTCATGTGCCACCACCTTTCTTGCCTGCCCAATCACAATTAAGAGCAGCAGAATCGCTACCAGTCCGGTGACTGCCTTGCGCAAATTAGGCAAGGAAAAGAGCTGCTCCACGACAAAGGCAAACACCAGCGCACCAAAAAGTGGATGTAAATAGAACACAGGAAAATGAATAGGAACGATAAAATCACCCGTCGCCGCTTGAAGATTCATCAGCGGGAATTCAGCTGCCGTAGTAGCAGCAAGCAACGAAAGGAAAAGAACAGTCTTTTTCGAGGCTGCGCGAAAGTAAAGCAGTGCGCCAAATACCAACAAGAATATGGTGAACACCTCAAAGGAGAAGAACCAAACCTTTGAAAGTAGTGGAGTCTGAAAACCCGAATCAGCGAAAATCTTGGATATTTGTAGAGCCAAGAAAAGAGAAGGTGCGGCGAGAAGTGTTTGCACGAAAAAAACTAGAATTGCACTTCGGAGAAGCTCTCTGAAATCCTTACCTGCTAGAACAGTTGGTAGGAGGTAGAACACGAAGGCAAAGCCTACGATGCAAACAGCAGAGAGCCAGGCAAACACGTAGGTGTAGCTCAGCAGTCCGAGAAGCACACCGAAAACAACATTACTGATTCGGCTGCGGTGGCCGTAGATGAAGCGCGCGAGTGCAAGCAAGGTGAGTGCAAAAAGCGGGTAGCTCAATTGGGTATGAAGCGCTCGAAGGCTCGCGCCTGCCGAATGGCCCATAAATGATGGTGCGGCAAAGTGCTCGAAGGTCGAATAGTCCACAAGCGAGTATTTGTACGGTGATAAGACCCATGGGGCAGCGAGGATAAATGCGGCTGCAGTTTCAGCGTGTAATTTCCTAGAAGTGAGATAACTAAAGAAATAGGCGAAGATTAGATATGAGACCGCGCTTGAGAAGAGGTCCAAGAGAGATCCTAGACTCAAAGGAGTGAGGTTAAACGCCTGAGCGAAAATACCCACAGCAAGATCAAGTGGTGCCGACGGAAGTTCGGTTAACAACTCTGCGTAAGAATGAACTACATCTTTCTCAATGTAGAATGAATTCGCTGGCTTTCCCGAGGCAATTGAAAAGGGCAGCGTGAGATACACGCACTCATCCCCATCATTAAAAGCCAGATTCGAAGGAGAGGGATAGTAAAAACTCTCAAGCAAGGTGGGCAAGGCGAGCAACAGCCCAAACAGCAGAGCACGTATCGCAAGCCCCACATGTTGGCTAGTCCCCTGATACTTGAGGTGGGATGATTCCCCGTGCTCCATCTAAGATTATTCTCTCTTGCAAGAATACTACGAGGTTTGAGCAAAAAACGCTTCGACACCATCGCACACCGAGTCTACTTCCTCTAGCGAAAGTGTGTTGTACATCGGCAATCGCAGTAAGGTATCCCCTGCTCGCTCGGTTACTGGAAGATTCTCCGGTTCCCCCCAGGTTCTAACCGCATAGGGACTACGATGCAGTGGTTGATAGTGAAACACTGCGCAAATTCCTTTGTTAAGCAAGAACTCTTGTAAGGCGATGCGTTCCTGCTTGTCCTCGAGCAGAACGAAAAACAAATGCGCGCTTGATTCATCAAACGAGAGGTACGAGGGATACTCCAAACATCCGCGCTGCTTTAGTGGCTCAAGACGCTGTTGATATCGCTGATGAATTTCACGTCGATGCCCGTTAATCCGTGGTAATTGTTCGAGCTGAGCGTAGAGAAAGGCTGCCAATACATCGCTCATCACATAAGAAGAACCGATATCGACCCAGGTATAGAACTCGACACTTCCTCGCTGAAACGCTTTTCGGTTGGTTCCCTTGTCTCGAATGATATGCGAGCGGTCGAGGAATTTCTCGTCATTAACCACCAAGGCACCGCCTTCTCCGCAGGTCACGTTCTTTGTTTCGTGAAAGGAAAAGGTTGAGAGAGCGCCGAGGCTGCCAAGCGCTCTGTTTTTATACGTCGCCCCCAAGGCATGCGCCGCATCTTCGATCACAGGAATCCCTGCCTCTTGGGCAATAGCAAGAATCTCATCCATCTCACAAGCGTAGCCGGCATAGTGCACGACCACGATTGCTTTGGTCTTCTCAGTCAGACAACGCCGAATCTCTGCCGGGGAAACATTGAGCGTTATCGGATCTACATCTGCAAATCGCACAAAAACCCCTCGACGCGCAAAGGCGGTTGCGGTGGAGACAAACGTAAATGAGGGCATGATCACCTCATCCCCCTCGCCGACATCAAGTAACAGCGAACACATCTCAAGCGCGCTCGTGCAAGAAGGGGTAAGCAGCACACCCGCGGTCTCCCCCATCAGGGATTCGATAAACTCTTCACAACGCTGGGTGTAGGTTCCCTCTCCAGAAATGATTCCTGACCGCACCGATGCCTCGATATATTCCAACTCATGGTCGAGTATCGTTGCTTTGTTAAAAGGTATTGCAATGTTCATAGACTACCCCTGCCCTTTCGGGGCCGATTCACTCTTACTTTTTAGTCGAAATACCCCATACACTGAGGTCCCTACAGGCATCGACAGATTGGGTATAAAGATTGATTCAATATACAATAGCAGCTCCAATATCTGAGAGAGTAGTGATTTCCCATTGCATTTGAGCTGATTTATCATTTCCTCCTCGCTGAGTCGTCGACCTCGACGGAAGGGAATCACCCGGAGAAGGTAAACCGGAGCGACAAGCAGTGACATGAAGTAGCCAGTACGAACTTCTTCGAAACCGTTCTCCGCCATCAATCTCGCAAGACTCGATCGCGTAAATCTCGTCTGATGGCCGGCGAATTCGTCGGACTGACTCCAGAGGAAAGGAAACGCCGGAACGGTCACCACCAGCACCCCTGAAGTTTGCAGAACTCGGTGTAACTCCTGAAGCATCTCTTCGGGCTTTTCAAGATGCTCAATCACATCGAATGCTCCAACGGCTTGAAGCGATGCCTCGGGAAGCGAAAGTTGCTCCAATCGTCCACAGATAACTGCGGGAAGCTGTCGCTCAGCACTTTTTGTTGCACCCGCTACTCCAGGCTCCACGACCACTGATTGGCGCCCACGCTGTGTGAGATAGCGGGAGACAAAACCGTTTCCTCCACCAATATCCCAAAGTGCAAAGTTCTCTGCAAAACGACGCAACAGTTTCTCAATTACTCGATTGCGATAGGCAAACCAGAAACTTTCATCCTCAACTCCTGCACAACTACTATTGCCCTGCTCAGGGTAAGAGAGAGCCTCACCCTGTGCAGCCTCAACTTGCCACACTCCAGAATCAAAACGTGCGATCTCTTCGATGAGCCAATCATGCTCGGATTCTAGTCTTTTCAATTCGGAACTGATCGTCTTCATAAGGAAAAGGCTACGGTTTAGAATAGACAGAGAGTGTTCCGTGGAGTCCTAACCCAGAGTAACGGAACTCTTCGATGTTCCAAGTATCACCACAACTGCGGGCAAGGAGTGCGAAGTAGTCCGCCTTTCTTCGAACGAATTCGCCGCGATCGAGTTGCGTCATAAGCCATGCGAACAAGAATCGAATCCGTCGCTCGGGCACCACGAAGTCAAAAATGACAATTCGCCCGCCCTGCCGCACCACTCTTTGCATCTCTCGTAAGGCCATCTCCGCTTGTTGGTCTGATAATTGATGTAGCACCGCCACACAGCGAAACTCATCAAAGCTTTGATCAGTAAAGGGT
>CAYGNZ010000347.1:0-4312 GCA_964351345.1 uncultured Bdellovibrionales bacterium
CTCGTTTTATGGAGAGCACTCGACCGTTTCGGTAAACTCGTCCGAGGATTTTGTAGCTCTCATTATTAAGAACGGCAAGACCAGAGCCGATGCAGAATTCTTACTGGAGCGAGTGGATATCTCAGACGATTGGACTAACTCTAAAAAAGTCGTAGAAGGGATGTTTCGGCAAGCTGTGGAGGACTGGCTCCCGGGTTTCAGTGAGCTTAAAAGCAGAGAGATCGGACGCGTCTTTGACCGCCTGGTAACATTGGTTCGGCAGCGACTCAACAAGCCTATTACTCGGGGAGAAATCGAATCGGCAATCTGCAAAGCACTCGATGACGAGAGTTTCTTCTCCAAGCACCGCGTACGCATCGAAACCACAACGGCAACATATTCAGGTAGCGAAACTACGCTGCGTTTTCAATGGAACGAATTTTTTGGTGGGTCCGACCGGATCTATCCAGCACCGGCGAATTGGGCGTCAGGCGTTATTGATCAACTGGCGGCCGCAAGAAAGTGGATCGCTGAGAATAGAAGCCAACGGCGCATTCTACTTGGCGGCGAAAGGCGGCTATCTGCATCGGTTGCAATTGGAAGTTTGTTTCCTGCCGTGGCGGGATTCAATATGGACATGGAGTACCGGGGACAAATCTGGTCCACGGATTCGCACGCTACCTCAGACAAATCGTACGAGATCACGGAGACGCACAATGGTGACACCGGAAGCGAGCTTGTTGTCACCATCGATATTCTTCGCGACATTTCCGCCGCTGTTGCGAGCGCCAGTAGCACACTCGGATTGGCCGATATGCCCTACAGCCGTTTCCACGGAAGCGAACCAATTTCCTCAGACAGCGAGACAAATGTGATCGTCAGCACAATCAAGGGTGGCGTTGAGCGACGTCTTCACGAAACCGGGGCGAAGAGAATTCATCTTTTCCTTGCAAGCCCCGCACCGTTAGCTCTTTTTCTCGGGCACCGGCTGAACGCTACAGCAGAGATTCAATGTTACGAGTGGACGAGCGGTTCCGATTACGTACCAACGTGTTGTATTCGCACATAGCATTGCCACAAGGGGGAATTAGAATGACAGCTGGGGCTGATAGTATAGAATCTTCGTTTGGTGCGGACCGAGCATATCGCGGTTCTCAGTTCGTGGAGCCGGGCTACTCCCGCTTCTTTTAACGAATCGCAATGCATGAACACAGAAAATATCGAAGCAGAGAGACGCAAATGCTGAGAACATAGATGATTTTGTTTTACGACTAGTTCACTACCATTCTAGAGTCGTTCAGGGCCGAGCATTATCGTAACAATACAAAGTAACTGTGACTATAAATTCTATCTTTTTTAAACACGGCTTGAAAACTCAAAAAGAGCGTGGCAGAGTTTTAAAATGGGATTAGTAGCAACCTTATGTTTGATTGTTATCGCTATAGCGCTTTTACCACGCGCAATTGAGGTTGTAGTCGAAAATTCGGAGGGACTTCTCGCCCTCCTCGCTCTAGCCTCTTCGCTTGTCGGGCTGGCAGTTGCGTGGGTGGCCTCGTTAGCAGCGTTGTTTATTGCTGTTATTGGTTCCTGCTTCGTTATCTGTGGTATCGGTTCATTTATATTGACAGGATCAACGGGATGGAAGTTCATTGATTCGTTTCAATTCGCTGAATGGAAACTAGTTGTCTCACTGGTAACCTTTTTATTTCTAGTCCTCTTTTTAAGACAGCTGCGTTTTTCTACGGCGCTAAACGCACGAACCGCTTCACCGATCGCGTTGCTCGCTCTTAGCGGCTGGCTTGTTTTTCTAGCCGGCTTAGGTGGCAGACTTCCCCGAGCCTTGGATTTGCCACTTCATTCCGGCGGATTGCTGTTCTGCTCCCTTGGAGTTCTAACCTTCCTTTCCGCTGTCCGGCGACATCGCTTTTATCTTAGACAACTTGCGGAATCACCCTGATCCGCTACGAGGGGTTCCAGGTTCATTTCTTATACTTCTTCCGTTGTTAATCTAATGGGCACAGTTACTTTTAAAAACCCTCGGTATCATTGCTGACTCACTGCATTTGCACCGTCGCTGAACCTGGTTCAGGTTCGACCTTCCTTAAATTAGTTGAGAATAAAAAAGAGTGTCCGCCGCCTCGTGCCGAGGACATCGTCATCACTCGTCCTCCGAATTTCCCTCAACAGTCACTAATTTCGACTCATACTCCTGAGTGAGACCTATCTACCTTATAACTATCCATGTCTGAGACCTAGTTCCTGTTCTTTGGAAGAAATGGAGAAAAAAATGAACACGAACTTTCCTGAGATTGGATGGACGGAGGGTATGGTCGGGATTCTTCAGGACGACGCGTCCCTGAGTTTTCCTGATTATCCGAAGCTGCGTGTGCAGCTTGAGGTTCCCAATATCCCGAATGAAGCGGAACGCGGAAGTTGGGAACCTAGAGATGGCTGTGCGTTCGCGAGCTGGCCGGCTGGTTCGGAGATCGAGTTCAGCGCCTTTAGAAATCAGGGCGAATGGATCGTGTTTTCGATTTACAACCGAAAGCGGTCAAGCGGAGCGACTCTGCCGGTTCTAGCCAAGCACGTCAGCGGATGGGAAGAGACCTTTGCCGAGAACCATTTCGAGGCGAGGAAATTCTGACTCCGTCGAGAGGTTTTAAACGAGTTCCCGGCCCCGGGGAGCGATAGAAATACTGGGGCACCCTAATTTGTTATGAATCTTCTCTGCCACCAACCGTCGCCCGTCGTCAAACCCTGACAACACAAACCCCCTCTCAACCCCCATTCTCCCTTTCTTTACCTCCCCCTCGGTTGTTATCAATCCAATTGGGTAGAAGAGAAAAACCTGGGCTGTGGCGCGCAACGTTCTTGCCGCGCGGCAGTCTAGCAGAGGAAGTTTTTTAGTTTTTGTTTTAGCACCCGACCACTGCTCGTTGCGGTGGATAGCACGGTGCTGTTTCTTTTTTGAAAGGAGACCATAATGGTCGACTTGTTTTTTGCATCGCTCCAGTACTCCTGGTTCGATGCGGGCGCCCAGTTTCCGCTGTTGCTTGCGGAAGCGTCTTTCATGGGATGGGTCTGGTTTTTTGGCAAGATTTTACTGGGGTTGTTTGCGGTCTTGATTTACATTTCCGTGGTTTTGACCTTGATGGAAGGTGGTTGCAATTCAGGCGGAGGTGGTTATCAGCGACCGTCTTCTGACTCCTCGGATTCTTATGAGTCCCCTACCTATGAGCCGAGTAGCTCGCTTACGTTTTCAGAGCCGAGCGAGAATCAGGGCTGTGGATGGGGGAATACTCGTCGTGAGGATTTTGGGCATGGTCCCTGAGGTGTAGCGAAGCTTAAGAAGTGAGTGCACGCTAATAGAGGTTAACACGTAGGTTGAACTCCTTTCGGTTAACTCCTCTGTTGGCGCCGCTTCTTATTGTATAAACGGACTGTTCCCTCTGAACCTGCATTACCTCGGGTTCAGAACTGTAAAGCGAGACCCTGGTGTTATTTCTAATACTAAATAAGAACGCACCGGCGAGTTTTCCTCTTCCTTAAGAAAAACCTACCGGCGTGTTCGGCGTAGACTACGTTGGAGTCCGTTCTGAGCCTTACTTACTCAAAACGCAAAGGCCTCCGAACGTGTGATCGCGTCTTGGAGTTCGGCCACGCTTGAGATGAAATCGCTGCCGTAAGGCCAAGGTGATTCGAGGTAGTCACCGCAGATGCTGCGTCCACCGAGGCAGCGCAGGATGTCTTCTTCGAAGTTGCTAATCGAGACGGTCTGTCCAGCGTCGTACTCAAGGAGAAAGCCCCTGGTCTCTGCAAAAACACGTTCGAGAATAGCTATCTGCTCAAACATGCCCACAAGGCGCTCGTCGGTCGCAGTCAGGGTGTTGTTTCTCTCCAACCTCGGGCAGGCAACAAGCAGATCGCTGGCGTGGTAGCAGCAGCGAAGTAGCATCAGCGAGCCGGCGTGGATGCTCGGCAAGGCGTCGAAGTCGACACCTTGAAAGTTCATCGCGGCACCCTTGTAATGGTAAGGCTTCGACAGGAGGAGGTGTGACTCTCCTGAGGCGCGATCCGCGTGGACGGCGAAATGGTAGTCTAGAGCTACGGTACAGGCTCGAAGCACTAGCGGCTGTTCATGCGTCGGGTTGAGAAGTACTGGCTGCCCTTCGGAGAGTTGCACTCGTCGGAAAATCTTGAGTATGAGCTCGCAGTTCTCTAACACTAGGTCCTTGCTCTCAAAGGGTGTTTGGACTTTTCTCCCGAGCACCTTGATCAGCGCATAGGAACAAACTGCGACAAGGTTATTCCAACAACTTGTCGAGATAGAGCC
>CAYGNZ010000348.1:0-4308 GCA_964351345.1 uncultured Bdellovibrionales bacterium
TCCATCTTTCCACTCGTTGAAGCTTCCGTGAGTACTTTTGTTGTCTCTTGGAAACTCGCCGCAGAAATAAAACTATCGGTCGAAAGTGAGGCCTTGGTAATACCAAGCAAGAGCGGCTCGTAGGTTGCAGGCTCAATACCCTCAGCTAAGGCACGCTCATTCTCCTCTTGGAAAATAAAACGCTCAACAGACTCACCTTCGAGGAATCGAGTTTCACCCGCGTCAACGATACGAACCTTGTTCAGCATCTGCCGAACAATTGTCTCGATGTGCTTATCGTTAATGCGAACCCCTTGTAGTCGGTAGACTTCTTGGGCCTCGTTCACAAGATACTTCGCCAATTCTCTCACACCGAGAATACGTAAGATCTCATTCGGCTTCGCTGATCCACTCGTGAGCGATTCACCTGCTCGGATTCTGTCACCTTCCTGAACCAGCACGTGCTTGTTCTTGGCGATAAGATACTCAACACTTTCACCAATCTCAGGAGTAACAATGATACGTCGCTTCCCACGGTAGTCATCACCAAAACTAATCGTGCCATCGATATCGGAGACATCGGCTGGAACTTTTGGCTTTCGCGCTTCAAACAGCTCAGCAACTCGTGGAAGACCACCAGTAATGTCCTTGGTTTTCGTGGTTTCCCGCTCACGCTTCGCAAGCACCGAACCTGGGAACACCTCCTCTTTGTTGTCGACGATAACTTTTACCCCGACTGGAAGGTAGAACACATGCTCTTGACCGCTTGGCTCCTTGACCACGATCGCAGGACGTAAGTCGGTGCTTCGGTCTTTCGCTTCGCAAATTTCTCGCTCAGCAAAACCAGTGCGTTCGTCAGTTCGTTCTTCGAGCGTAATCTCGTTGATGTCGCGCCACTCAACGGTTCCACCAAACTCAGTCATCATTGGCACCGAGAATGGATCCCACTCAGCGAGCAATCCACCGCTTTTTACGCTGTCGCCCTCTTTGAGTTTCGCAACTGCTCCGTAGAGCAACGGATGACGTTCACGCTCACGTCCGTCTTTTGGATCCACAATGCTGATTTCCGCTTTGCGGCCCATCACCACCAGTCCACGCGGAGACTCAACGAGATTCGCGTCATGGTAGGCGACCTGTCCAGCATACCGCGCCAAGAGGTTGGTCTGTTCCGCACGTCCGGTCGCGGTACCTCCAATGTGGAACGTTCTCATCGTAAGCTGTGTTCCTGGCTCACCAATTGATTGCGCAGCAATAACACCAACTGCTTCACCAAGGTTTACCAAGTGACCACGTGCTAAGTATCGACCGTAGCAGAGGCAGCACACACCGAAACGTTGCTCACAAGTAAGCGCTGAACGAATAAGCACTCGATCAATGCCGGCATCTGCAACTTTCTGCGCAGTCTCTTCATCAATCTCGGCGTTTTTCGCCACAATCAAATCGTTCGTGATTGGGTCCTTAATATCTTCTAGCGCAACCCGACCAAGAATTCTGTCATAGAGAGACTCAATTTCCTCTCCACCTTCGGTGAGCGGAGTGACATCAATCCCGTTGAGCGTACCGCAGTCTCGGCCCGTGACGACGCAATCCTGTGCAACATCAACAAGACGACGAGTGAGGTAACCAGAGTTGGCTGTTTTTAGCGCCGTATCCGCAAGACCCTTACGAGCTCCGTGAGTAGAAATAAAATACTCACCAACTGAGAGACCTTCACGGAAGTTCGCCTTAATCGGCGTTTCGATGATCGAACCATCTGGTTTCGCCATCAAACCACGCATTCCGGCGAGCTGACGAATCTGCTGACTCGAACCCCGCGCACCTGAATCGGCCATCATGAAAATGGAATTAAAGCTCGGACCGACTTTCTGCTCTTCACCATCGGTGAATGTTTCAGTCGCAATGTTTGACATCATGTCGTTTGCAACTCGGTCTCCAGTATCCGCCCAAATATCAATGGCCTTGTTGTAGCGCTCACCTGCGGTAATCAGACCTTCTTGATACTGGTTCTCAACCGTCGCGATTCTGGACTCCGCTTCACTGAGCAGAGTCACTTTCGCATCTGGAATCGCCATGTCCTTCATCGCGATAGAAATTCCTGCCTTCGTCGCGAATCGGTAACCGAGATTCTTCAAACGGTCAGAAAGTAAGACTGTCGCCTTATTACCGCACTGTCTGAAACACTCATCAACCAAGTCACCGAGTGACTTTTTGGTCATTGTCTTATTGGCGTACTCGAAGCCGAGGCCTTTGGTGAATACGTCATAGAGCAGTAGTCGACCAACGGTGGTCTCATACATTTGCCCTTCGACACGAATCTTAATCAGCGCCTGAAGATCAACCTCACCTGACTCATAGGCAAGACTCACCTCATCGGGGTGGCAGAACGTCTTCCCTGAGCCTTTCACATACGGACGCTCACGCGTCATGTAGTAGAGACCGAGAACGATATCCTGTGTCGGAACAATAATTGGCTTTCCGTGAGCAGGGCTGAGGATGTTGTTTGTCGACATCATCAACACGCGCGCTTCAACCTGCGCTTCAACCGAAAGAGGAACGTGTACCGCCATCTGGTCACCGTCAAAGTCCGCATTGTAGGCGGTACAAACGAGCGGGTGAAGCTGGATAGCTTTTCCTTCAATCAGCACTGGCTCAAACGCTTGAATTCCAAGTCGGTGAAGTGTTGGAGCACGGTTAAGCAGCACGGGGTGCTCCTTAATCACTTCATCAAGCATGTCCCAAACAACAGACTTCTGCTTCTCCACCATCTTCTTCGCGCTTTTGATGGTAGTGACAAATCCTTTTTCTTCGAGCTTGTTGTAAATAAACGGCTTAAACAGCTCGAGTGCCATCTTCTTCGGCAGTCCGCATTGATGTAGTCTCAATTCAGGACCCACAACAATCACCGAACGTCCCGAGTAATCAACACGCTTTCCGAGAAGGTTCTGACGGAAACGTCCTGTTTTACCCTTCAGCATATCGCTGAGTGATTTTAATGGACGCTTGTTTGCGCCGGTGATAACTCGGCCACGACGTCCATTATCAAACAGCGCATCAACTGCTTCCTGCAACATCCGCTTTTCGTTTCGGATAATGATGTCGGGAGCATTGAGCTCCATTAACTTGCGTAGACGGTTGTTTCTGTTGATCACCCGTCGATACAAGTCGTTGAGATCACTCGTCGCGAAGCGACCACCATCAAGAGGCACCAAGGGTCTCAAATCTGGTGGAATTACTGGAATGCATTCGAGGATCATCCACTGTGGATCATTGGTGCTCGCCATGAATGCATAGAGCACCTTGAGTCGCTTAATGTACTTCTTCTTTTTCGCTTCACTTGAAGTCTCACGCAGTTCCTTACGAAGTTGTGTGGCAGTTTCTTCAAGCTTGATATTGGCAAGGAGTTCTTGAACCGCTTCAGCTCCAATACCTGCACGAAATGCGGTCGAGCCGAACTCCTCAAGTGCCTGGCGGTACTCTGTTTCAGTCAATACTTGCTGAGGCTCAAGGGTGGTCGTTCCCGGATCGAGCACGAGATAGGATTCGAAATAGAGAATTTTCTCTAATTCGCGCAGCGATAGATCGATGATATTTCCAATACGGCTGGGAAGACTTCGCAGAAACCAGATATGAGCAACAGGAGCAGCAAGCTCAATGTGGCCCATCCGCTCACGCCGAACTTTGGATTGAATTACTTCAACACCGCACTTCTCACACACCACACCACGGTGGCGCATACGCTTGTATTTTCCGCAGTTACACTCATAGTCCTTCGTAGGACCAAAAATCTTGGCGCAAAATAGCCCGTCACGTTCTGGCTTAAAGGTACGATAGTTAATCGTCTCAGGTTTTTTAACCTGCCCAAATGACCACGAACGGATCTTATCCGGACTCGCAATCGAAATCTGCATCGCGCTAATGTTTGACGGATTCCTGGGTTTCTCGAAAAGACTAAAAATATCGTCCATCTATCCCTCTTTTGGCTCTTAGCCGTTAATTCTTTTGCTGTATTGTCTCTCCTAGAGCGGCTTTCGCTCTAGGAGAGACTTTCATTTTCACTGCACGCAACGAGTGCTTATGCTGCGCCTTCCGCTTTTCCTGCCGCGGCTGCCCCAGGCATTCCCGGACGGAGGCTCGCGATACGACTACCATTGGTCGCTGCTTCACCAGGCGTGACATCAATCTCGGATTGCTCAGCGGATTCGTCTTCCACAAGCTCCACATCCAGACCCAGACTCATCAGTTCATTGCACATCACGTTAAAGGACTCGGGCAATCCAGGTTCGAGAACGTTCTCGCCCTTTACAATCGCCTCATACATTCGAGTACGTC